>CALWVX010000013.1 GCA_944385065.1 uncultured Oscillospiraceae bacterium
TCCATCGCCATCTTCGGCAGCTATATCGGCAAGGAGCACCGTCTGGCGGGGGAGGCCCTGCGCATCGGCGTGCTGGACACCTGCGTGGCCTTCACCTCGGGCCTGATTATCTTCCCGGCCTGCTTTGCCTTTGGAGTGTCCCCGGGAGAGGGCCCCTCCTTGATTTTTGTCACCCTGCCCAATATCTTCAATCACATGGCTATGGGCCGGCTGTGGGGCGGACTGTTCTTTGTGTTCCTCTTTTTTGCCGCCGTGTCCACCGTCATCGCGGTGTTTGAAAACATTCTGGCCTTCTGCATGGAGAAGTGGGGCTGGAGCCGGAAAAAAGCGGTGACAGTCAATCTCGTCGGGGTGCTGGTTTTGTCCATGCCCTGCGTGCTGGGTTATAATGTCTGGGCCGGTTTCCGGCCCTTCGGCATGGACATCTCCACGCTGGAGGACTTCATCGTCTCCAACAACCTGCTGCCCCTGGGGTCGCTGCTGTATGTGCTGTTCTGCACCCGGAAGCGGGGCTGGGGCTGGGACAATTTCCTGGCCGAGGCCAATACCGGCGACGGCCTGAAATTCCCCCGGTGGGTGCGGCCCTATGTGACCTGGGTGCTGCCCTGCATTGTGCTGTTCATCTTTGTGATGGGCTATTGGAACAAGTTTACCGGCGCGTAACCGCGCGGGGACAAGAAGCGGCGCCGCCTGAAAAGGCGGCGCCGCTTTGCTGTATCCTGTTCTGGTGCGGAGGAGGGGGCTTGGGTCCTCCCTTACATGGACAGAAGCTGAATTCCCTCCCCGTCGGACAGGGCTTTCAGATGGGTGGGCGGGAACTGGTAGTTCTCGATGAGCCGGGCGGCGATGGCGTCCTCCAGCTCTTTCTGGATCAGCCGGCGCAGATTCCGGGCGCCGTAGACGGCGGAGTAGGACTTCTTCACCAGATAGTCCAGCAGGCTGTCCTCCCAGGTAAAGGTGATGTTCTTCTCCAGCAGGGTTCCGGCCAGCTCCCGGAGCATAATGGAGGCGATGCCCCGGAAATTCTCCTCGGTGAGCTGGTTGAAGCAGACGATCTCGTCCACCCGGTTGATGAACTCGGGCCGCAGGAAGTCCTGGAGGGCCTTCATGGCCCGCTCCCGGCTCTGCTCGTTGGCGGTGCGGCCGAAGCCCACGCTGCCCACCCTGGTGTTGCTCCCGGCGTTGGAGGTCATGACAATGACCGTGTTCTCAAAGTTGACCACCCGGCCGTGGGCGTCGGTGATCCGGCCGTCGTCCAGAATCTGGAGCAGAATATTCAGCACGTCGGGATGGGCCTTCTCGATCTCGTCGAAGAGGACCACGGAATAGGGCTTGCGGCGGATTTTCTCGGTGAGCTGGCCCGCCTCGTCATAGCCCACATAGCCCGGCGGGGAGCCGATGATCCGGGACACCGCGTGCTTCTCCATGAATTCGGACATGTCCAGCCGGATCAGGGCCTCGGGGGTGTCGAACAGGTCGGCGGCCAGCTGCTTGACCAGCTCGGTCTTGCCCACGCCGGTGGAGCCCACGAAGATGAAGGAGACCGGCTTGTGCTTGGGGCTGATGCCGGCCCGGCCCCGGCGGATGGCGGCGGCCACCGCATGGACCGCCTCATCCTGGCCCACGATGTGGTCCTTCAGCCGGTCCTCCAGCTTGGCCAGGCGCTGGAATTCCTGCTCCTGGATCCGGCTGGCGGGGATGTTGGTCCACAGCTCCACCACGTTGGCCAGGTTCTCCTCGGTGAGCACCTTCCGGCTGCTGGCCTGGAGCTGCTTCTGCTCGTCCTGAAGACGGAGCTCCATGCTCTTGATGGCGGCCAGACGCTCATAGGCCTCCTCGGTGGCGGCGGCCATCATGACCTCCCGCTCCTTGGCCAGATCGGCCAGCTCCTTGTCCACCTCGCTGAGGCGGGCCAGAGATTGGTTGTGCAGATTCACGTTGGAGCAGGCCTCGTCGATCAGGTCGATGGCCTTGTCGGGGAGGTAGCGATCGGTGATATACCGCTCGCTCATGGTGACGGCCAGCCGGCACATCTGGGGCGGAATGGTCACCTGGTGGAAGGACTCGTAGTAGGGGGCCACCCCCTCAATGATTTTTACGCTGTCCTCGATGGAGGGCTCCTCCACCATCACCGGCTGGAAGCGACGCTCCAGAGCGGCGTCCTTTTCAATGTGCTTGCGGTACTCGTTGAGGGTGGTGGCGCCGATGACCTGCAGCTCTCCCCGGCTCAGGGCGGGCTTGAGGATATTGGCGGCATTCATGGACCCCTCCGCGTCCCCGGCGCCCACGATGTTGTGGACCTCGTCAATGACCAGAATAATGTTGCCCAGCTTCTTGATCTCCTCGATGAGTCCCTTCATCCGGCTTTCGAACTGGCCCCGGAACTGGGTGCCCGCCACCAGGGCGGTCAGGTCCAGGAGGTAGACCTCCTTGTCCAGCAGCTTATAGGGCACGTTCCGGTCGGCGATCCGCTGGGCCAGTCCCTCGGCGATGGCGGTCTTGCCCACGCCGGGCTCGCCGATGAGGCAGGGGTTGTTCTTCTGCCGGCGGTTGAGCACCTGGATCATCCGCTCCAGCTCCCGGTCCCGGCCGATCAGGGGATCCAGCGCCCCCTCCTGGGCCCGGCGGGTCAGGGAGATGCAGTAGCTGTCCAGGAACTTCCGTTTGGGCTGCTTGGGGGCCGCCCCCTTCTCGGTGCGGGGGGGAGGCGTCTCGCCGCCGGGCTGCTGTGCGGGGGAGGCGGCGTTGCCGAACAGCTGGTTGAGGAAGGGGAAGGTGGCCGTGCGGCCCTCGTCCTCCTCGCCGTCCTCCTCCTTGGGCTGGTTCATCAGCCCCTCCATGCCCTCGGCCCCGCCGAAGGCGGACATCATTTCGTTGGTCAGGTTATCCAGGTCCTCGTCGCTGATGCCCATTTTCTTCATCATGTCATCGATGGGCTTGATCCCCAGCTCCCGGGCGCATTTCAGGCACAGTCCCTCGTTGCGGGAGGTGCCGCCCTCCAGCTTGGTGATAAAGATCACCGCCACGTTTTTGTGGCAGCGGCTGCAAAGTGTTGGCTGCATAGAGAATGGCTCCTTTCAGGGAAAACTCCGTTTGGGGAGTATAGTACACCCTAATTGTGAACTGCGTATGAATGTTTGCCTGAGAATTTCAGGGCGGACCGGAAAGGGGCGGAAGCCGGCCCGTTTTTTGCTATCGGGGGAGGAAAAAGGTCAGACCCGCCCGCCCGGCCAGAGACAGCAGAATGCTGTCTGCCAGGGCCTGTCGGGGAATGAAATCTCCCAGCAGCCACAGGCCGATGCCGGCCACCAGAAGCCCCATGGCCAGGCCCGCCAGAGCGCCGGCCCAGTGGTTCAGGGTGGACAGAACAGGCAGGCGGAAGGCCAGGTCCAGGGCGTGGCTGAGAAGGGTCCAGGCCGCCAGCACCAGGACGAAGCACAGCAGGAACAGCACCGTCCGGGTGAGCTGGACGGCGGCGTACTCGGCCAGGGCCTGGATCACCCCGGCGGCCACCGACTCCGCCCCCTGGTCCACTCCCTGGGCAAAGGCCTCGGCCAGACCGCCGAACAGGGGGGAGTCCTGAAGGGCCTCCAGCGCGTCGGACAGGGGCAGGTCCTCAAAGAAGGTGTCCGGGACGGAGCTGTCCGCCGTCTCGGACGGGGTGTACTGGAAATAGCTGCCGATGGAATCCTGCAGGGAGGACTCCACTACGGGGGCGACAGCCCGGGCCACGGGCCGGGCCAGGGCGTCGGCCAGGATGGAGCCCCCGATCAGGGCCACGAACACGGCCAGCAGGCCGCACAGAGTGAGCACGAAGCCGCGGGAATAGCCCCGCCACAGGAAGAACAGCAGCAGGGCCAGAAGAATGAGATCAAGTACAATGCCGGACATGGAAACCTCCGAGAGAGTTGAGAGTGAAGAGTGGAGAGTGGAGAGTGGAGAGTGGAGATAGGAGATAGGAGATAGGAGTTAGGAATGAGGAATTAGGAATTATTTTTTTGGGACCCTGCCGAAGCCTTTTCCATCTAAGGCGCGGTCTCCCGGATGCGCCGTTTCGCTCACCCGGGCAGGAACAGCCACGCCCGCTGACTGTCGGCCAGCATGGCCGAGCCGTCCGGGGCCAGATCTACCAGCCGGGCCCCCTGGGGGTCCTCCAGGGCCGCGTAAGGGGTCAGGTCCCGGGTGTAAAGGTCCAGCCGGCTGCCGGTGAGCAGGGCGCAGTAGTTTCCCGCGGCGGACAGGTCCAGCACGGGGCTGGTCAGCTCCAGTGTGGAGACGGCCAGTCCGTCCGGCCCGATCACCGCGGCCTGGTTGGCGCTCCCCTCCCGGTAGGGACCGGTGAGCAGCAGGGCAAAGCCGTCTCCTCCCAGGTCGCAGCCCTTGAGGTAGTCCCGGCCCAGATCATAGCGGTACACCTGCTCTCCGCCGTCGGGGATGACAACCAGCTGGTCCTCGCCCAGCACCCACAGCTGATCCTCCTCGTACTCCAGGTCCAGCACCACCAGACTGCCCAGATCCACCTGGGCGGTGGGCTCGGACTGGTCCACGGGATAGAACAGCAGCCGGCTGGAGAAGGAACCGCCGGTCTGGTCCATGGCGACCACGGCCACCGTCCGGCAGTCGGGGGAGAGGGCGGCGTCCATCACGAAGGTGGAGGAGAGCTTGACGGCGATGACCTCCTGGCCGGAGGCGTCATAGACGGTGACCACCCCTTTGAAGCCGCTCTGCTGGGCGGTGACCGCCAGCCAGCCGCTGTCGTTGGGCCGCACGGAGAGCAGCTCCGACGACTCCTCCAGCTCAGGCGCGGGGAGCTCCTCCCCGTCCCGAAACAGGAACAGGGCGCTTCCCCCCGCGTCGTACACCGTGCCGGTGGTCCGGGAGTCGGACAGGACCGGGTGGTCCAGAGGGGTGACCTCCTCGGCGTACAGCTCGCCGGACAGGGAGTAGTAGTGGGCCCCGGCGGCCGAGGCGGTGAGCACCCGGCCGTCCAGATAGGACAGGGACATGTCGTCGCCCCCCGCGTGGGTGAAGGGGACGGCCTGGCCGGTGTCCGAGGTCTCCAGCGACCGATAGGACAGCCAGCGGCGCAGGGCGTCCACGTTCAGCCGGTCCCGGTATGCCACCAGAAACAGGGCGCCCGCCACCAGGGCCGCCGTCACCAGCAGGGCCAGCAGCCGGGGGAACAGGCCGGGGCGTTTCACTTGTTTTGAATTCTTTTCCGTCATGGCAGTCGACTCATAAAACATCTTCCTCATACCAGAGGTTGGTCATGTACAGTCCGCCCGGGGGGACGGTGGGGCCGGCCAGGGTGCGGTTGCCCGAGGCCAGAATGGCCGGAATGTCCTCCGGGGCCAGCTTTCCCTCGGCGGCGTAGACGATGGTGCCCACCATGGCCCGCACCATGTTGTAGAGAAAGCCGTTGGCGCACACCCGGCACTCGATCAGGTCCCCCGAGCGCGCCACGTCGAAGTAGTGCACCGTGCGCACGGTGGTGCGGGTCTCGGTGCCCACCGAGCGCACCGCCCGAAAGTCATGGGTGCCCACGAATTGAGACGCCGCCCGGGCCATTACGGTCTCATCCAGGCGGCGGGGGTAGAACCAGGCCCGGTCCACATAAAAGGGGTTGCCCAGCCGGGAGTTGTAGATGCGGTAGGTGTACTCCTTGCGCTGACAGGAGCCGATGGCGTTGAAGGCGTCGGGCACCGGGGTGGCCTTGACCACCACAATGTCGTTGGGCAGACGGGTGTTCACCGCCAGGGGCAGCCGGTCGCAGGGGATGCGGGAGGTGGTGCGGAAGTTGGCCACATAGACCTCCGCGTGGACCCCCGCGTCGGTGCGGCCCGCCCCGGTGCATTTCACCGGATGGCCCACCACCGTGGCCAGGGCCTTTTCCAGCGTCTCGGCCACCGACACGGCGTTTTTCTGCACCTGCCAGCCGTGGTAGGCACTTCCATTATACATCAGCTTCAGGGCGAGATTTCGTTCCATTTGATCACCGCGGAAAAATTTTTTCGGAAGGCGCTTGGGCCGGGTCGGAGCTGTCTTCCGGGGCCCGGTTGATCTCCCGCCGGTCAGTGCGGCCCATGAGATAGTCCAGACTGACGCTGAAGTAGTCGGCCAGAAAAAGGAGACCTGGGACGGTGGGATAGGCTTCCGAATATTCATACTGCTGATAGCCGCGCAGTTTCAGATGACAAAGCTCAGCCATTTCCCGCTGCTTCAGGCCGCGCTCCTTCCGAAGCTGCTTCAATCGGTCGGCAAAAGTAGCCATCTTGGTCGCCGTCAAAAATTTATTTGGGAGATGACTTGGCCGGGTCGGAGCTGTCTTCCGGAGCCCGGTTGATCTCCCGGCGGTCGGTGCGGCCCATGAGATAGTCCAGACTGACGTTGAAGTAGTCGGCCAAAAACACCAGACCGAGTGCAGTGGGATGACATTTTCCATACTCATAATCTTGGTAAGTACGGTATTTGACCCCGCAAATCTCTGCAAGTTGATTCTGGGTCAGATGTTGCTCTATGCGCAATTCTTTGATTCGCTCTGAAAATTTTGCCATAATGCCTCCTTTTCTCTTGACACACGAGATATTCGTGCTATACTATGTGTACTGCACGGAAATATCGTGAGATGTGGAGGGCCTACTGATGATGAACACTATACTCTATTCCCTCTTTGAGGACAACCCCAGGATCCCGGGGGAGCTCAACCGCTTCTGCAGGGAGATGCCGGGCTATCTGGAGGCCAGGCAGGAGTTTGATCAGGCGGCGGACCAGGTGCTCCAGCTGGTGGGGTACAGGCTGTACGCCCGTCTGGAGGAAGCCATGAACGCCTATCAGGCCTATGAGGTCCGGGCCGGCTATTTCTTCGGCCTGGGCCTGCGGCAGGAGCTGCTGGCCGCCCTGAACCGGGATCAAACCTGAACTGCCTGTCCGCTTACAGCCCGAAGTGTCCCAGCACGCCCACCCCAACGGTGATGGCCAGGAACAGCAGCAGAGTGAAATAGTCCGCGCCCCGGTATTTCAGCTGGCGCAGGCGGGTGCGCCCCTCGCCCCCGTGGTAGCAGCGGCACTCCATGGCGACCGCCAGCTCATCGGCCCGGCGGAAGGCGGAGATGAACAGAGGCACCAGCAGGGGGAGCAGCGCCCTGGCCCGCTGGAACAGGTTGCCGCTCTCGAAGTCTGCCCCCCGGGCCCGCTGGGCGGACATGATCTTGTCGGTCTCCTCGATCAGGGTGGGGATGAACCGCAGGGCGATGGACATGATCATGGCCAGCTCATGAATGGGGGCGTGGAGCTTTTTCAGGGGGGACAGCAGGGACTCCAGCCCGTCGGTGAGCAGGATGGGGGAGGTGGTGTAGGTGAGCAGGAAGGTGCCCGCAATGAGCATCAGGATGCGGATCACCATGAAAAAGGCCCGGAACACCCCCTCCAGGGTGATGGTGAAAATCCAGAAGTGGACCAGAACCGTCTCCCCGCCGGTGTAGAACAGGTTGAGCAGGGCGGTAAAGACCAGAATAAAGACCACCGGCTTCATGCCCCGCAGGATGGACTTGACGGGGACGCCGGAGATTTTGATGGAGAGGGCCAGCACCAGGAACATGACCGCATAGCTGACAAACCAGTTGGCCAGAAACAGGGCCACAATGTACAGCACCACGGCCAGAAGCTTGGTGCGGGGATCCAGCCGGTGGACCGGGGAGTGGCCGGGGAAATACTGGCCCAGGGTGATGTCTTTCAGCGCCACTTACACCGCCCCCTTTTCGTCAGCAGCAGGCTCCCCGCCCGTCCGGCGGGGGCTTCGGCCCAGGGCGGCCAGGACGGCGGCCCTGGCCTGTTCCACCGTGTACACCGACGGGTCGATGTCCACCCCCATGGCTTTCAGCCGGTGGAAGACCCGGGTGAGCTGGGGCACGCCCAGCCCCATTTTCTCCAGCTCGTCCCCGTGCTGAAACACCTGCCGGGGCGGGCCCTGGATGGGAATATGGCCGTCGTTGACCACCACCAGCCGCTCCACCGTCCGGGCCATCTCCTCCATGGAGTGGGACACCAGAATGATGGTGGCATTGTGGGCCCGGTGATAGTCCCGGATGTTGCCCAGGATGGACTCCACCCCCTCCGGGTCCAGACCGGCGGTGGGCTCGTCCAGAATGAGCACCTGGGGCTCCATGGCGATCACCCCGGCGATGGCCACCCGGCGCTTCTGGCCGCCGGACAGCTCGAAGGGGGACTTCTCCAGCTGGTCGTCCCGCAGTCCCACGAAGTGGGCCGCGTCCCGCACCCGCCGGTCGATTTCCTTCTCGTCCAGTCCCATGTTTTTCGGGCCGAAGGAGATGTCCTTGTAGACGGTCTCCTCAAACAGCTGATACTCCGGGTACTGGAACACCAGACCCACCTGGAAGCGGGTATTGCGGGTGGCCTTGGGGTCGGTCCAGATGTTGGTCCCCTGAAAGAGCACCTGCCCCGACGTGGGCTTGAGCAGGCCGTTCAGATGCTGGATCAGGGTGGACTTTCCCGAGCCGGTGTGCCCGATGATGCCCAGACACTCCCCCGGGTAGGCGGCGAAGTCCACGTGATCCAGGGCGGTGCGCTCAAAGGGGGTGCCGGCGGAGTAAGTGTGGGTCAGGGCTTTGGTCTCCAGAATAGGGTCCATGATGTGATCCATCCTTATCAAAATGGTGCATGCCCTGGCGGGGTCATGCCCGTGGGAGAGTTGAGAGTGAAGAGTGAAGATGTGGTAGTCGCCGAAGGCGAATGATCTCAAATGGTCCGGCTGCGCCGGACACAATATCTTCACTCTTTACTCTTCACGTTCCACTCTGCATAAAAGTTCTTTCAGCGCTTGGGCGCACTCCTCGTCGCTGAGAGCGTCCAGGGGCACGTCCAGCCCCTCCCGGCGCAGTTCCCACAGAAGCTCGGTAGTCTGGGGGACGGTGAGGCCCACCGCCCGCAGCTCCTCCACATGGGAGAAGACCTCCTTGGGGGCGCCGTCGGCCACCACCCGGCCCTTGGCCATCACCACCAGCCGGTCGGCCTGGGCCGCCTCGTCCATGTGGTGGGTGATGAGGACCACTGTGACCCCCCGCTCCCGGTTGAGCTGCTTGATGGTGCGCAGCACGTCGGCCCGGCCGATGGGGTCCAGCATGGCGGTGGGTTCGTCCAATACAATGCACCGGGGCTGCATGGCGATGACTCCGGCGATGGCCACCCGCTGCTTCTGCCCGCCGGACAGAAGATGGGGGGCGTGCTCCCGGTATTCGTACATGCCCACCGCTTTCAGCGCGTCGTCCACCCGGCGGCGGATTTCCTCCGGGGGAACGCCCAGGTTCTCCGGGGCGAAGGCCACGTCCTCCTCCACCACGTTGGCCACGATCTGGTTGTCCGGGTTCTGAAACACCATGCCCACCGTGCGCCGAATCTCCAGCAGGCGGTCCTCGTCCAGCGTGTCCACGCCGGCCACATAGACCTTGCCGCCGGAGGGCAGCAGAATGGCGTTGAAGTGCTTGGCCAGGGTGGACTTGCCGCTGCCGTTGTGGCCCAGCACCGCTACAAAGGAGCCCTCCTGGATGTCCAGGCTCACCCCGTCCAGCACCACAGGGGTGACCCCCTCGGCGGCGGGATAGGAGAAGCGGACGTTCTCCGCCTTGATAATCGCGTCTTTCATAGTAACACCCTCTTTTGGGCAAAGTGAAGAGTTGAGAGAGAAGAGTGAAGAGATAGAATTTGCCGGAGACGAATGATTGGAAATGGCCGGCTTTGCAGGACACAGCATCTCCACTCTTGTCTCTTTACTCTTCACTCTTTTTACAGGTCCACCGGCCGGTAGCCCCGCAGGGGAGGGCCAGGCCGCTCTCGGTGACGGGCAGGCCCAGCTCGTCGGAGACGGTGTGTCCGCCGAACTCTTTGGAGATCAGAGTCTCCAGAATGTAGGTGAGCACCGACGGGGCCAGCCCGGTGGTGTAGGAGTTCAGAATGAGGAACAGGGGCCGGTCGGACAGGACTCCCCGCACCAGCTCCACGAAGGGGTACAGGTTTTCCTCCAGCTTCCACACCTCGCCGGTGGGGCCGCGGCCATAGCTGGGGGGGTCCATGATGACGGCGTCGTACTTCCGGCCCCGGCGGATTTCCCGCTCCACAAACTTGGCGCAGTCGTCCACGATCCACCGGATGGGGGCGTCCTCCAGATGGGAGGACCTGGCGTTTTCCCGGGCCCACTGGACCATGCCCTTTGCCGCGTCCACGTGGCACACGCTGGCCCCGGCGGCGGCGCAGGCCACGGTGGCCCCGCCGGTATAGGCGAACAGGTTGAGCACGCTGATGGGGCGGCCGGCGGAGCGGATCTGCTCCTGGGCCCAGTCCCAGTTGGCCGCCTGCTCGGGGAACAGGCCGGTGTGCTTGAAGTTCATGGGCTTGATATTAAAGGTGAGGGAGCCGTAGGACACCGTCCACCGCTCGGGCATGGACTTGTTCTGCCAGTGCCCCCCGCCGGTGGAGGAGCGGGCATACCGGCCCGCGTTGCGCTTCCAGCCGGGGTGGAGCTTGGGGGTGTTCCAGATGGCCTGGGGGTCGGGGCGGACCAGCAGCTGGTCCCCCCAGCGCTCCAGCTTCTCCCCCCGGGAGCAGTCGATGAGTTCATAATCCTTCCACTGGTCGGCGCGCCACACGGCCGGTTCCCCCTCTCCTGACAGGACGAATAAAACTATGATAGTATATCATCCGCCGCCCGGTCCCGTCAATGAAATATGGGGAAGTTTCCCGGAATTTTCGGGGAATTTCCGGGAAACTTGAGAAGTGGATTGTCAGAGACGGGAAGTTGTGATAAAATACCTGCAAAAGCGACACGCAGGCCGGCGGCGCCGGCAAAACAGCGGCCCAGGGCCGAGCGAGGTGCACAGTATGGATCATCCCTTTCGTACCGCCGTGTTCGGCGGCTTTCAGCGCCAGGACGTATTGACCTACCTGGAGGAACAGGCCAAGCAGAGCCAGCAGCAGCGGGAGGAGCTGGAGCGCCGTCTGGACGAGCAGAAGAAGGAGGCGGAGAATGCCCGCAGCCAGGCGGAGGCGCTGAACGGCCAGATGGAGCAGCACCGCGCGGAGTGCGGGCGGCTCCGGGAGGAGCGGGAGGCGCTGATGGGTCAGCTGGAGCAGGCCAACCGGGATCTGTCCGCCAGCCGCACCCAGGTCAGCCAGGCTGCCCGGGAGCTGGAGGAGCTGCGGAAGGAGCGGGACGAGCTTCAGGCCCGACTGGAGGCTCTGACGCCGGGCGCTCAGGCCTATGAGCAGCTGAAAGACCGCACCGCCGGGGTGGAGCTGGAGGCCCACCGCCGGGCCCAGACCATCCAGGAGCAGGCCCGGGAGGAGACCCGCCGGCTTCACCGGCAGGTGGAGCAGTGGCTCCAGGGGGTGGAGCGGGAGTACGACGCCCTGCGCACCCAGGTGGAGACCACAGCCGCCCACGCGGCCCAGGAGCTGCGGCAGGCAAATGAGTGCCTGGAGCGGGCCTGCGCCCGCATGGGGGAGCAGGAGGACGCGCTGGCCGCATTGGGGCGGGCCTATGGCGCCGGGGAGGGATCCCCGAAGGTGGAGCCCCCCATGCCCATCCCGGAAGAGGAGTAAAACGGGAGAAGACCGGGCGCCGGCCGTATGGCCGGCGCCCGCCGCAGTTTCCGGGCGGCTATGGGGAAAACAGAAGAAAAACTTGGATAGACCGGCTGAAAAAGTATGGATTTCCACAAAACAAACTGTGGAAAATGCTGGATTTTTTGCCGGCGGTATGATATAGTATCCCTGCAATTGGGTGGAGGGAGCCTTCGTGCCGCTCTGGGCGGGGAAAGGGACAAGATCATGAGAGATATTACGGCCATAGGCGAACTGCTGGTGGATTTGACCTGGACAGGGACCAACGAAGCGGGCGTTCCGCTGTACGCGGCCAACCCGGGCGGAGCTCCCGCCAATGTGGCGGCCGCCGCCTCCCGCCTGGGGGCTCGGACGGCCTTTGTAGGCAAGGTGGGCCGGGACGCCTTCGGGCGCTATCTGCGCCGGGTGCTGGAGGACAACGGGGTGGACGTCTCCGGCCTGCGGGAGGGCGAGCGGGCCACCACCATGTCGGTGGTCTCGGTGGATGAGCGGGGAGAGCGGGAGTTCTCCTTCCTGCGGGGGGCCGACTGGGATCTGTCCCCGGAGGAGGTGGACCAGAGTCTGGTGGAGGACAGCAAGATCCTCCATTTCGGCTCGGTGACCCTGACCCCCGGCCTGTGCCGGAGCACCACGATCTTTGCCGCCCGGCACGCCCGGCACCACGGGGCGCTGGTGAGCTATGACCCCAATTATCGGGAAAAACTGTGGCAGGATCGGGCCCAGGCGGAACAGTGGATGACCATGGTTCTGCCTCTGGTGGACATCATCAAGCTGGCCCGGGAGGAGCTGCCTCTGGTGGCCGGAGTGGACGGCCTGGAGGAGGGCAGCCGCCGCCTGGAGGAGCGGGGGATGTCGCTGGTGCTGGTGACCCTGGGGGCGGAGGGAGCCTTCTGCCGCTGGCGGGGGGAGTGCTTTGCCGTCCCCGGCGTGCCGGTGGAGGTGGCCGACACCAACGGAGCGGGGGACTCCTTCCTGGGGGCCGTGCTGGCCCGGCTGTGCCGCCGGGGCGAGAAGCCTCTGGAGGGGCTGACCGCCGGTGAGCTGGCGGAGATCGTGGCCTACGCCAACCGGGCCGCCGCCCTGACCTGTTCCCGGCCGGGGGCGATCCCGGCCCTGCCCAACCGGGAAGAACTGGACTGAGGGGGAGAAGAGGACATGCGGGAATTCACCTATACGCTGACACACCCCAACGGCCTCCACGGCCGGCCGGCTATGGAGCTGGCCGACTTTGCCCGGAAGCTGGACAGCGCGGTCACCGTGCGGAAAGGGGAGCGGTCCGCCCCGGCGGACCACCTGATGGCCCTGATGCTTCTGGGAGCGGCGCAGGGGGATGAGGTGACCGTTACGGTCGAGGGCGGAGACGAGGGGCGGTCCTGGGAGGCTGTCCGGCAGTTTTTCCAGGAGCACCTGTAAGGAGGACAGACGTGGAGAAGTGGTCTGGCATCCCGGTGTGTCCCGGAGTGGCCCTGGGAAAGCTGTATGTGATGCGCCGCCCGCCCGAACCGCCGGCGGCGGGAGAGAGAGATCCGGACCGGGAGCTGAAGCGGCTGGCCTGGGCCCGGGCGCGGGCGGAGGAGCAGCTGGAGGAGCAGTACCGCCTGGCCCTGTCCCGTCTGGGACAGGACGAGGCGGATATTTTCCGCCTGCACCGGATGATGCTGGAGGACCCGGACTTCTGGGCAGCCGCCTGTGAGCCGGTGGAGACCGGTGCGACAAGCGCCCGGGCCGGAGTCCTGGCGGCGGGGGAGCGGTTTGCGGATCAGCTTCGGACGCTGGAGGATCCCTATCTTCGGGCGCGGGCGGAGGATGTGGAGGAGGCGGCCCGGCTGGTGGCCGCCCAGCTGGACGGCACACAGACCGCGATCCGTCTGCCCGGTCCCGTCATTCTGGCGGCGGACAGTCTGGACCCGGGGGAACTGCTGAATCTGGAGCGGGACAAGGTGCTGGGGCTGGTTCTGGGCCGGGCGGCGCCCAGCGGACACTGGGCGGTGCTGGCCCGCGCCATGGGGCTGCCCGCCGTCACAGGGGTGGCGGCAGAGCCCGAGTGGGACGGCCGGAGTGCCGGCCTGGACGGAGAGACGGGAGCGCTGTATCTGGAGCCTGACGAGGGGATCAGCCGGGCGCTCTCCCGAAAAGAGAACGCAATGACCCTTCGGGGGAAAGAGCAGGCGGAGGCAGCGCAGCGCCCCGCCGTTACCCGGAGCGGACGGAAAATGAAGGTGTGCGCCAATATCGGCCGCCCGGAAGAGGCCGCCCAGGCTCTGGCCCAGGGGGCCGACGGGGTGGGACTGTTTCGGACGGAATTTCTGTGCCTGGGGTGGACGGAGTGCCCCGGGGAGGAGGAACAGTTCCAGGCCTATCGACAGGCGGTCGAGGCGATGCAGGGCCGGACAGTGACCATCCGCACCCTGGACCTGGGCGGGGATAAGCAGGCGCCCTGGCTGCCCCCGGAGGAGGGGGAGAATCCGGCGCTGGGTCTGCGGGGGATCCGCCTGACGCTGGCCCGGCCGGAGCTGTTTGTCCCCCAGCTGCGGGCCGTTTTGCGGGCGGCCGCCTTCGGGCCGGTTGCCCTGATGTTTCCCATGGTTACCTCTCCGGAGGAGGTGCGCCGGGCCCGGGCGCTGCTGGAACAGTGCCGGACTCAGCTGGAGGCGGAGGGGGTGTCTGCGGGGACGCCGGAGGTAGGGGTGATGATCGAGACCCCCGCCGCCGCGCTGATGGCCCATGAGCTGGCCCGAATGGTGGACTTTTTCTCCCTCGGCACCAACGACCTGACCCAGTACACCCTGGCCGCCGACCGGCAGAATCCGGCTCTGGCCGGGCTGTGGGACCAGCGGCACCCCGCCGTGCTGGACCTGATCCGCCGCACCGCCCGGGCCGCCCGGGAGGCGGGAATCCGGACGGCAGTGTGCGGACAGCTGGCCGCCGACCGAGAGATGACCGCATTCCTGCTGGAGGCGGGGGTGGATGAGCTGTCCGTCCCGCCGGCAGATGTGGCGGCGGTGAAGGCGGCGGTCAGAGCGCTGGATTGAGCAGACAGGATGACAAGACAGGGGCCGCCCGGCAAAATGCCGGGCGGCCCTCTTGTATGTTTTTCAAAAGGTGCTCCGGGTGGGGAACCGTTTGCCGCCCCCGTGCATCTATAATAGTGTCCGGACAGAGAGACGAGGTGATGGAATGGACCGGGAACAGGAGCAGAGGGAACAGTTTGCCGCTCTGGTCCGGGAGCACGGCAGAGCCATGTTCCGGGCCGCTCGGGCGGTACTGAACAGTGACGCCGACGCCCAGGATGCGGTGGGTGAAGCGCTTCTTCGGGCTTGGCAGTCCTTTGGCCGCCTGCGGAACCTGTCGGCAGCAAAGCCCTGGCTGCTGAAGATCGCGGTAAACTGCGCCCGAGCCCAGCTGCGCCGGGCCAGACCTGTTCTTCCACTGGAGGAAGCTGTCCAGTCCGCCGCACCGGAAGAGACGCACCAGGGCCTGTGGGAGCTGGTCCAGGCCCTGCCGGGGGACCAGCGGCTGGCGGTGACGCTGTACTACTATGACGGACTGTCCGTGGGGGAGATCGCGCAGACGCTGGGAATTCCTCATGGGACGGTGAAGTCCAGGCTGGCCCGGGGACGGGACCGGCTGCGGGATCTATGCATCGAGGAGGGTATTGATGAACTTTGATGAGGAGATGAGACGGCGGACCGAACGGGAGGACTGCCCCCTGCCGGAGCACTTTGACAGCTGGCTGGAGGACAGGCTGGAGGTCCTGCCCCGGCGGAAGTGCCTGACCCGGAAAGAGAAAAAGCGGCTGGCGATCCTGGCTGCCGCTGTGGCGGCCCTGACCGTCTGTACCGTCGGAGCGGCGGAACTTGCCCAACGGCAGGTCCGCTACCAGTACTTCGAGACTATGGAGGAGGCCGATCAGGCCGCCCACAAGGCCCGGGAGGAGGGAAACGACCAGATTTCCCTGACCGGCCGGGCGGGGGCGCTCCAGGACTTCCGGCCCCTGGAGCCCTGGAACGTGACCGAGGAGGAGATGCCCTGCTATGACGAGATCACCGCCTACGCCGTGGGCGGGCCCGGGGACGGCTGGAGGGAGATGTTCACCGGCGTTTTCGAGGACGTCGGGACCACGACTACTTACTATGTAGCGGACACCCTGTCCGGCCTGGCGGATATGTGGCCGGTGGAGACCCCTGACCTGGCGTGGCTGGAAGAGCAGTACCGCTTTTTGGAGAGCGGACAGTGTCTGGTCGACTGGAGGGCCGATGACCTGGATCTGGGCCGCTATATCGACAGCATCTCAATCAGCGGGGCCTGCCACAGCCCGGACGGGGCCCCAGTGACCCTGGACTGGATATTCTATGAGCATTACCAGGTGGAAGACAGTTATGAAGTGGAGGGGGACGGCCTGGACCGAGTGGAGGAGTACACCGCCGCCGATGGGGCTGTGGTCACCATCGGGTGGATGACCTCGGTGAACGGCCAATCCCAGTTCGAGGCCCAGTATGGCTGCGGCCGCGCGAGCTTCCGCGCCGCCGGGGCTGATCTGGACCCGAACCAGGTCCACGAGCTTCTGGACCACATGAACCTCACCGCTCTGGCGGGCTGGCAGCCGTAACGGAAGAGGGCCGCCCGGCATCTTGCCGGGCGGCTCCCTTTTTAAAATTTGCCCGCCGGGGGGAAAGGGCTTGCTTTCTTCGGCGGGAGGGTGGGAACAGTTTCGCCGCTCTGTTGTCAAACGGACCCGCGCCCCCTATAATCTGGGGTGTAAGCAACAGAAAGCGGGGGCATGGCCCCCGGTGCGGAAACGTGGAAAGGAGAACCTGTTATGCGTCCCCAACTGATCAGCCAGCCCATTACCGGTATTTGTTCCTTTGGCCGTTATCCCATCTGCCTGGACCTGGATGAGCTCCACGCCGACTTCGGTGTGCTGGGCGTCCCCTATGACATGGGCGTCGGCTTCCACAGCGGGGCCCGCATGGGCCCCCGCCGGATCCGGGAGGCCTCCACCCAGTACGGCCGGGGAGAGACGGGCTACTATGACTATGAGACCGACCAGCAGCTGCTGGCCGCCCCCATCTCCATTGTGGACTGCGGTGACGCCGACGTGCTCCAGGGGGACCGGGACTACTCCTTCCAGTGTATCGAGCGGGCGGTGCGGCGCATGATCAAGGCGGGCTCCATCCCCATGGTCATGGGGGGCGACCACTCCATCAGCATCCCGGTGGGCCGGGCCCTGGCCGAGTATGGGAAGGAGATCTGCGTCATCCAGTTCGACGCCCATCTGGACTGGACCAGCCATGTGGGTCCCCTGGCCATGGGCAACGGCAGCCCCATGCGCCGCATCTCCGAGCTGGACCACATCGGCAAGATGGTGCAGATCGGCCTGCGGGGGATGGGCAGCGGCAAGAAGAGCGACTATGACGACGCCCGGGCCTACGGCAGCCGGCTGATCTCCGCCCGGGACCTCCACGAAAAGGGAGTCCAGTACGTACTGGACCAGATTCCGGAGGCCGACGCCTATTACATCACCTTTGACATTGACGGCTATGACATGTCCCTGGCTCCGGGGGCGGCCTCGCCCCTGCCCGGCGGCATCACCTATGAGGAGAGCATGGACCTGCTGCGCGCCATCTCTCTGACGGGGAAGGTGGCGGCCATGGACCTGGTGGAGGTGGCCCCCGTCTACGATCCCACCGGCTGCACCGAGCGGCTGGCTGCCCTGACCATGCTCCAGGTGATGGCCTACGCGGGGAAGAAGCTCCACGAATAAGACCAGACGACCGGTTGAGGCGGCGCGGAATATTCCGCGCCGCCCTTATGTTATCGAAGAGCGTCCGGGAGCA
Organism: uncultured Oscillospiraceae bacterium; assembly: GCA_944385065.1. Lineage (GTDB taxonomy): Bacteria > Bacillota > Clostridia > Oscillospirales > Oscillospiraceae > Lawsonibacter. The sequence continues at coordinate 17,469 of CALWVX010000013.1, forward strand.
GGAGACGGCGCAGGGAGCAGCCGCTGTTCGAGGGTAAAATGCGGGAAACCGGGTGCGCCGGAGGAAAAGATATGGTATAATGACCTCGCGCGGCGGCGCGGACCCGGGAGAGAGGAGCGGAGAGAGCGTGAAGGGAACGAAATGGATGCAGGAGCAGCTGAAAACGGGGGGCGTATTTGTCCGATGGGTGCTGTACGCCTGCCTGATCGGCGTTACGGTGGGGCTGGCGGCGGTCGCTTTTTTGGTGGAGATTGAGTGGGCGGGAGCGGTCCGGGCACAGCTCCCCTGGCTGATTGTTCTGCTGCCGCTGGCGGGCGTGGCCATTGTGCTGCTCTATCGGGGCTGCGGCATGGAAAAGGACCGGGGGACCGATCTGGTGCTGATGGCAGTGCGGGAGGCTGGGCCGCTTCGGCTGCGCACCGCGCCCCTGATCTTCGCGGCCACCGTGCTGACCCATCTGTGCGGCGGTTCGGCCGGCCGGGAGGGCGCGGCGCTGCAGCTGGGGGGTTCTCTGGCCGCCTGGACCGGGCGGAAGATCGGCCTGGACGAAAAGGACGAGCGGATCATGGTCATGTGCGGCATGGCCGCCGCGTTCTCCGCCCTGTTCGGCACGCCCCTGACCGCCGCGGTGTTTGCCATGGAGGTGGTCAGTGTGGGGGTCATGTACTATGCCGCCATGGTGCCCTGTCTGGTGTCCTCTCTGGTGGGAACCCTGGTGGCCCGCGGCTGCGGGCTGCACAGTCAGGTCGGCTATGTTGTGGAGGAGGGGGTGGCCCTGGGGCCGGTGAGCATGCTCCAGGCGGCGGCCATGGGTCTGCTGTGCGCCCTGACCTCCATTCTGTTCTGCCGGGTGATGCACGCGGCCCCCGGAATATATGCGAAATATCTCCCCAATCCCATGGCGAGAGCGGTAGTGGGAGGAGGACTGGTCCTGGCCCTCACGCTGCTGGTGGGCGAACAGACCTATAACGGAGCGGGGGACGAGGTGATCCGGGAGCTGATGGGAGGAGAGACCATCCCGGAGGCATTTTTGCTGAAAATTGTCTTTACCGCCCTCACCCTGGGGGCCGGATTCCGGGGCGGGGAGATTGTGCCGGTCCTGTTTACCGGCTGCGCTTTCGGCGTATGGGTGGGCCCCATGCTGGGGCTGCCTCACGCCTTCTCTGGAGCCATGGGGATGGCGGGGGTGTTCTGCGGCGCCACCAACTGCCCGCTGAGCTCCATTTTGCTGGCCTGTGAGCTCTTCGGCGGGACGGGCCTGCCCCTGTTCGCGCTGTGCATCGGGACCTCCTATATGCTCTCCGGCTACTACGGTCTGTACCGGGAGCAGAA
>CALWVX010000014.1 GCA_944385065.1 uncultured Oscillospiraceae bacterium
ATTCGGCAGCTCCGGGCCGACGCCTATGTCCGCCCCAACGAGGGGGAGCGGAAGGTGTACTGGCTGGAAGGGGCCGATCGGATGAACCCCTCCGCCCAGAATGCCATGCTCAAGCTGCTGGAGGAGGGCCCGCCCTATGCCGCTTTTCTGCTGCTGGCGGAGAATTCCGGCGGGGTGCTGCAGACCATTTGCTCCCGCTGTGAGGAGCTGCCGCTCTCCCCTGTGCCCCCCGGTGAGTGCGAGGCATGGCTGAAAAAACAGTTCCCCGACAAGGACCCCGGGCAGGTACGGCGGGCATCTCAGAACTGCCAGGGTATTCTGGGCCGGGCAGTGGAGGAGCTGAAGGATGCCGGCGGCCGTCTGGAGCGCGCCCGGAGAGCGGAAAGCCTGGCCCAGGTTTTGGAGACGGGAGACGAGCTCCAGGTCATGAAAGCCGCTCAGGAATTGGAAAAGGGCGGACGGGAGGACCTGCCCGCGTTTCTGGACGCTCTGGAGGAGGAGCTGGGTAAGCGCCTGCTTCGGGGAGGAGACCGCAGGCGGCTGTTGAAAGGGGTGCAGCTGGTCCGGCAGCTGCGTCAGGCCGCTCAGCTCAATGCCAACGCGGGACAGCTGGCCGGCTGGCTGTGCGCGGGACTGTTTGTAGAAAATTAGGAATTTGGAGTTGCCGAACTGCGCATTCCCAACGGATTAGTTTCTTCCATCCTGATCGGCAAGAAGGAGGCACTATGATCGAAATTATCAGCGTCCGCTTTAAAAGCGGCGGAAAACAATATTATTTCAACCCCAACGGAGCACAGTTTCAGGAGGGCGACGGGGTAATTGTGGAGACCACCCGGGGGCAGGAGTATGCTCAGTGTGTCCAGGGCAATACCATGATCGATGAGATTGAGCTCACCGCGCCCCTGCGTCCGGTGGTGCGCCCCGCCACGCCGGAGGACCTGGAGACGATGGAGAAAAACAAAGAGCGGGAGAAGAAGGCCATGGCCATCTGCCAGCAGAAGATTGCCGAGCATGGTCTGGAGATGAAGCTGGTCAGCGCGGAGTACAGCTTTGACGGAAGCAAGGTGCTCTTTTTCTTCACGTCGGAGGGCCGGGTGGATTTCCGGGCCCTGGTGAAGGATCTGGCCAGCACAATTCATGCCCGGATTGAGCTGCGGCAGATCGGCGTCCGGGACGAGGCAAAGATGCTGGGCGGGTTGGGCATCTGCGGAAAGCCCTTCTGCTGTGCCCAGTTCCTGGACGAGTTTCAGCCGGTGTCCATCAAGATGGCCAAGACCCAGAATCTGTCCTTGAACCCCACCAAAATTTCGGGCACCTGCGGGCGGCTGATGTGCTGCCTGAAATATGAGCAGGAGGCCTATGAGGATCTGGTGAAACGGTCCCCCAAGCAGGAGTCCTTTGTGGAAACTCCCGACGGGGCGGGCACTGTGTCTTCGGTCAATCTGCTGCGGCAGACGGTGCAGGTGCGGCTGGATTCCGCCCCGGAGAGCCCGAAAACCTACCATAACAGCGAGCTGAACGTCATCCGCAACGGAAAGGGAAAACGGCCCGAGGGCTATGTGGAGCCGCCGCTGTCCCAGCTGGCGCAGCTGCGCCGCCCGTCGGAGGAGCGGCAGGAGGCGGAGGAGGACCGTCTGGCTGCCGCGCTGGAGGCGGCCTTCCCGGAGCCCGTCCAGGAGCAGCCCCAGGAGGAGGAGCAGCCTGCCCGGCGTTCCGGCGGCCGAAACCGCCGTCGCCGCGGAAAAGGAGAAGGGGGAGGCCAGGAGGCCCAGGCCCATTCTCCGGCTCCGGAGCGGAAGCGAGCAGAGCCCCAGCAGTCTCAGGAGAGAGGCGCGGAAAAAAATGAGGGGGAGAGGAAAGCGCCCGCCCGCCGCCGTCGCCGCCACCGCTCCAAGGGGGGCGGAAAACCCGCCGCGCCTCAGGGAGAGGGCTGAGCGGAAGTTCCAGCCGGCGAAGTGGGCCGGGTTTTGACAGGGAGAGAGAAAAATGGATGGATTTATCAATGCGGTCTCCGCCTGCGCGGTGCTGCTGCTGCTCATGTCGGTGGGCTACCTCATGGGCCGGGCCGGCTGGATGACCGCAAAAGAGAAAAAGTTTCTCAGCAAGTACATTGTCAATATCGCCGTCCCCTGCAACTGCGTGGTGGGGCTGCTGAATAATCTGAGCCACGATGATCTGATCCAGGCGGGCATCCAGGTGGTGGCCGGTATTTTGGGTGTGGCGGCCACCCTGCTGCTGTCCGCCGGCGTGGCCTTTCTGCTCCGCCTGCCCCGGGAGCGGATGGGCGTATTTGTGGCCATGGCCGGGTTTTCCAACACGCTTTTTATCGGAATTCCGGTGAGCACCCATTTGTTCGGCGAGGTCTGCATGCCCTATGTGATGCTCTACTATCTGGCCAATACCATCTTTGTCCAGTCGGTGGGCATTCTGATCATTGAGCGCTCCGGCACCCGGAAGGAAGCGGGCCGGGGTGTGGCCGGGTTTTTCAAGGATGTGTTTACCAAGCCCCCGATTCTGGGTGTGCTGGGGACGATTCTTCTTCTGATTCTGGATCTGCGTCCCCCGGAGATTCTGATGCAGTTTGCCGATTACATCAGCGGCTCTGTCTCCCCTATGGCGCTGATCTACTGCGGTTTTATTGTCTATGAGGTGGGACTGAAGAATCTGCGCCTGATGCCCGGACTTCCGGTGATGCTGATTCTGCGTCTGGCGGTGGCTCCGGTGGTGTGCATGGTCTTCTGCATGCTGTTCGGAGTTACCGGACTGGCCCGGGACGTCTTCCTGGTGGAGAGCGCCCTGCCGGTGGTCACTCAGGTGACCGTGCTGGCGGGAGCTTACGGCGCCGACGAAAAATACGCGGCCACCGGCGCGTGTCTGTCTATCTTCGGCTGCTGTATTTCTCTGCCGATCCTGATGCTGTTGATCAGCTGAGAGGCGAAACGATAAAAAAGCTAGGGCCGCCCATCCGGGCGGCCCTTTTCAGTTCCATTACAGCAGTCCCAGGTCGTATTTCCACCCCAGCACCCGGGCGGCGGCCTGATCGATTTGATCAGGGGAGAGAACCCCCTCCTCCAGGGCCTGGAGCACCTGGGGAATCTGGGCGGTGAAATCAGTGGTCACCACCATGTCGTTGCCCGCCTGCAGAGCCAGCACTGCCGCCGACCCTTCCCGGGCATACTGGTCGATGGCGTCCATGGCCAGATCATCGGTCAGAATCACGCCCTGAAAATCCAGCTCCTCCCGGAGAATCCGGTGGACCTCCGGGGACAGTGAGGCGGGCAGATCCGGATCCATGCAGGCGACAATGTTGTGGCTGACCAGCACACTGTCCGCGCCGGCGGTGATGCCCGCCTGGAAGGGGAGAAAATCGACCGTCTCGAAGGTCTCCAGGGGCCGCTGATCCAGGGCGATCCCGGTGTGGGTGTCCCGGTTGTTTCCGTAGCCGGGGAAATGCTTCAGCACCGAGCCGATGCCGCAGTCCTCCATGGCGCCCACCACCTCGGTTACATATTGGGCGGTGGCCTGGGCGTTCTCTCCCAGTGTCCGGTCGTGGATGAAGTCCTCCAGGTCGGTGGAAACGTCGGCCACCGGAGCAAAATTCACGTTGATGCCCAGGGAGAGAAGCAGAGCGCTTTTTTGCCGGGCATCTTCCGCAAAGATCCCATCCCCGCCGAGGGAGGCCAGCTCCTGAGGCGACTGGAAGCGGTGGGGGGCCAGTTGAGGATTGGAGCTCACCCGCACCACCGTGCCCCCCTCCTCATCCACGCCGATCAGCAGAGGGACGCGAGCGGCCCGCTGATAGGAGGAAATGGCTTCCATAACCTCTTCCTGGGACTTGTCCCGAAAGTCCCGGCCAAAGAGAAGGTACCCCCCCAGGTGGTACTGCTCCGCCAGAGCGGCGGCATCCCCCGTCGGGCAGCGGGCGAAAAACAGCTGGCCCACCTTCTCCTCCAGAGTCATGGAGGATAAAAGCCGGTCAATTGCCTCCTGACGGGGGTCCGGTTCGGGCTGAGGCGGCAGAATGGGTTCCGGCTGAAAAACCGGCAGGTCGGAGCTGGAGGCGCAGCTGCTTTCCCCAGAAACAGAAGCGCTGCCGGGAGAGGGAGCAGAGGCGCAGCCGGCCAGCAGCAGGAAGACCAGCAGCAGGCTCCATATTTTTTTCATAGGGCACCTCAGAAAATATTCAGCAGAAAGTATTGCACAGGGTCCCGATCCCCTGAATGGTGATTTCCACCTGATCGCCGGCCTTCAGCCACTGTTTCCGGTCGGCGGGCCAGCCCTGCATGACCCCCTGGGGAGTGCCGGTGAAAATCAGATCGCCGGGCAGGAGGGTGAAGTGGTGGGACAGGTCGGCGATGATCCGGGCCAGGGGGAAGATCATGTCGGAGGTATTGGAGGACTGGCGCAGTTCCCCATTGACCCGGCTGGAGATGTCCAGATGATCCGGATCCAGCTCGCCGGCGGGGACCAGACAGGGGCCGATGGGGGCAAAGCCGTCGAAAGTTTTGGACAGCAGCCACTGGCCGCCCCGGGCAAACTGCAGGTCCCGGGTGGATAGATCATTGCCGCAGGTGTATCCGAACACATAGTCCAGCGCCCTCTCCTGCGGCACGTCCCGGGCCGGTTTTCCCATTACAGCTACTAATTCTGCCTCGTAATCATACTCTTTGTAATCGGCGGGCAGAGTAATTTCTTCTCCATGGGCAGCCAGAGCATTGGAAAATTTGTTGAACAGCACCGGAGCAGGGGGCAGGGGAAGGTCGCACTCCCTGGCGTGCTGCCGGTAGTTCAGGCCAATGCACAGGATGCGGCCGGGTCTGGTGACTACCGGGGCAAGGCGAACCCCTTCAGCGGGGAGAAGGCAGACAGGGTCCTGGGCCAGGGGTCCCAGCAGGCGCAGTCCGGCCTCTCCCAGGGCGATAAGAGCCTCCATATGCTCCGGGACGGTACACCCGCGCCGGGTGGCCTCGGCGGCGGCGTCCACAATGCCGGACGGAGTCTGAAGCCCCAGAGCGGGGCTCCCGTTGCGCCAGAATTGAATCAGCTGCATGAAAGATCGCTCCTTTTATGTGGGATTGGGGGGATGTATCTTCATGGTAACACATCCGCCCGCCTCCCGCAAGAAAAACAGCGGCGAAAACGCAGGCCAGAGGCCTGCGCTTTTACGGTTCCGACGCCCAGAACCCGTGTATATTGCAGTAGGCGTAGGCGGCCACCACCTGCGCCCCCTCCGGCAGCAGAAAGACAGCCTGCGGCTCCCGGCCGGGAGACAGAAAGCGGCACTGTCTGCTGTCCATACACTCCAGCACAATCCACTGGATATAGTGGACGGACAGCATGGGGTGGGCCCGGCTGCCCACCCGGACCGTGACTTTGTTTCCGTCAATGGACAGAATGGGGATATGGACCTCCGGCGCGCCGCCGCCGGAACCGGAGGCCAGCGGCCGCATCCGCCGTCCGCAGGAAAAAATGGGGATGCCGAAGTCATTCATGAAGGTGACGACTTCACTGTGAGGGGCAGCGGCGTAAAAGTTCATGGTGCAATACTCCTCTCCCGCAAATTCTGGATTATCTTATGCGGAGGAGCGGAGCGGTGACAGCGCGAAAAGCGGGCCCCATACAGATGGGGCCCGCTTTCGGGAATCAGAGAGAATACGGAAATTTACGGCGCAAAAGCGCCGCCCCATCTGCGATGGGAACCCTTTGTGGATGACAGAGGAAGTTAATCCTGGTCAGAGGGCTCTTCTTTCCGGGTGACGGACAGGCTCAGCTCATCCAGCTGCTTGTCATCCCCCCGCAAAATGCAGGCATTTTGCGGGGACCCGGGGGAATCAAAATGCTCGGGCGAAGTGAATTCGCCCTGCGCAATTTCCGCCGCTCTGCGGCGGAAATTTACGGCGCAAAGGCGCCGCCCCATCTGTGATGGGGCCCCTTTGTGGATGACAAAAAAGGTTAATCCTGATCAGAAGACTCTTCTTTCCGGGTGACGGACAGACTCAGCTCGTCCAGCTGCTTGTCATCCACAAAGTCGGGGCACTGGGTCATGGGCTCGGAGGCGTTCTGCACCTTGGGGAAGGCGATCACGTCCCGGATAGAGTCCGCCCCGGTCATGAGCATGACCAGCCGGTCCAGGCCATAGGCCAGGCCGCCGTGGGGGGGCGCGCCGAATTTGAAGGCGTTGATCAGGTGGCCGAAGCGCTCCATGGCATCTTCATCGGTGAAGCCCAGGGCCCGGAACATGGCCTCCTGAGTCTCGGGGACGGAGATCCGGATGGAGCCGCCGCCCAGCTCGGTGCCGTTGAGGACGATGTCATAGGCCTTGGCCCGGCAGTTGGCCTTGTCGGTCTCCAGCTTGTCCAGGTCCTCGTCCATGGGGGCGGTAAAGGGGTGGTGCATGGCCACATACCGGCCCTCCTCCTCGCTCCACTCGAACATGGGGAACTGGGTGACCCACAGGAACTGATAATCGTCCTTCTTCAGCAGGCCCAGTTCCCGGGCAGCTTCACACCGCAGTGCACCCAGAGAGGCCCATACCACGGTATTCTTGGCGTCGCCCACGATCAGAATCAGGTCCCCGTCCTGGGCGCCGGCCCGGTCCAGAATGGCCTGGTTTTCCTCGTCGGTGAGGAACTTCTGATAGGAGGAAGTCACCTGTCCGTCGTGGAGGCGGGTCCAGGCAAGCCCCTTGGCCTGATAGGTCTTGACGAACTCGGCCAGCTTGTCGATTTTCTTCCGGGGGAAGTCGGCGGCGTGGCCCTTGACGTTGATCATCCGCACCGAGCCGCCGGCGGCCACGGGGTCGGAGAACACCTTGAAGCCGCAGTTTTTCACAATGTCGCTGATATCCTGCAGCTCAAAGCCGAAGCGCAGGTCGGGCTTGTCCGAGCCGAAGCGGTCCATGGCCTCCTGCCAGGGCATCCGGCGGAAGGGAGTCTGGATGTCCACATCCAGCACCTCTTTGAATACCCGCTTCAAAAAGCCCTCCTGGATGCTCATCACGTCGTCCTCGTCGACGAAGGACATCTCCAGGTCGATCTGGGTGAACTCGGGCTGACGGTCGGCCCGCAGGTCCTCATCCCGGAAGCACCGGGCGATCTGGAAGTAGCGGTCGAAGCCGGAGAGCATCAGCAGCTGCTTGTACTGCTGGGGGGACTGGGGCAGGGCGTAGAACTTGCCCGGGTGGACCCGGCTGGGCACCAGATAGTCCCGGGCCCCCTCGGGAGTGGACTTGGTGAGCATGGGAGTCTCGATTTCCAGGAAGCCCTGCTCGTCAAAGTAGTCCCGGGCAATCTTGGCCACCCGGTGGCGGGTGGCGATGCACTTCTGCATGTCGGGCCGCCGCAGGTCCAGATAGCGGTATTTCAGGCGCAGCATATCGTTGGCCTTGGAGTTTTCCACAATCTCAAAGGGAGGGGTCTCCGCCTTTGCCAGCAAGCGCAGCTTGGTGACGTACAGCTCCACGTCGCCGGTGGCGATCTTGTCGGTTTTGGCCTCCCGTTCCTTCAGCTTTCCAGTGGCGGCCACCACGTATTCAGACCGCAGGGACTTGGCCTTTTCAAAGACCTCCCGATCGGTCTGGTCGTCAAAGGTGAGCTGCAGAATACCAGTGCGGTCCCGCAGGTCCACAAAGATGAGGGCCCCTTTGTCCCGCTGCCGCTGTACCCAGCCGCAGACCGAGACGATCTGCCCGGCATGGTTGGCGCGCAGGTCACCGCAGTAGTGCGTGCGGTGGAAACCCTGAAGATTGTCCACGAAAATCAACTCCATTTTGTATTATATATTTGGAATATTATCATGAGTATTGGATGTGTCCAGCTCTGCCAGCCAGGAGATGACCTCTTCCTGGAAGGATCGACCCGCCGCGGGGAAGTAGAGATCGCTGCCCTCTCCAGCGGCGGAGGTCCGGATCTTTTCTCCAGCCAGGGTGAGCTCCAGGACGGGAGCGGCCTGATCGGAAGAAAAAAAGTCGAGCCAGGCACAGGGATCGAGGTCAATGCGCAGATGGCCGCCGGACGAAAGGCGGGAGAACAGATTGCCCGCCAGATCGGCTCGGTACTGGGTGGTGCTCAGACGATCCACCAGTTCCCGCGTCTGCTCCGGGGTGAGGAGAAAAGAAGAGAGATCCCAACCGTCCTCTTCCCGGGACATAAGGGTGACATGAGCATGGAGCCCCTCTCCGCCATCGGGAAGGAGAGCGGAGAAGGCACGGGGCCGGGTATACCAGAGGCAGGCGGCGGCAATCAGGGCCAGAACAGCCCCGATGACACAGATGGGGATCAGGATCTCTCGCTGTGCCTTGCTTATGAGAACTCCTTTCGTCCGGCGGAGAAGGGAGGGGTCTTCACTCTCCCTTGTCCAGAATCGGGGTCCCTTCGTTCAGGGGAGCCAGCCCCTTTTGGATGTGGGCGGCCACCTGATCCATGGTCAGCTTGACCTGCTCGCCGGTGCGCATGTTCTTCACCGAGGCGGCGTTGTCCCGGACTTCGTCTTCTCCCAGAATGATGACGTAGGGGACGGCCAGTTTATCGGCGTAGGTCATCTTCTGTTTGAACTTTTTGGGTTCTCCATAGATCTGAGTGCGCACACCGGCGGTACGCAGGGCGGTGGCCAGAGAGATGGCGGGCCCCATGTCCTCGGTCATGGGGAGGATGAGGGCGTCGGCAGGGGCGGTGTTCAGCTGGTCGTTGAGATAGCCCTGATCCTCCAGGACAAAGAACAGCCGGGTCAGGCCGATGGAGATGCCCACGCCGGGCAGCTGCCGGTCGGTGTAATACTCGGCTAGGTTGTCAAAGCGGCCGCCGGAGCAGATGGAGCCGATCTCCGGGTGATCCAGCATGGTGGTCTCATAGACCGTGCCGGTGTAGTAGTCCAATCCCCGGGCGATGGTCAGGTCCAGGGCGAAGTGGTCCTGGGGCACGCCGAAGGCGGCCAGATGTCTGGCCACCATGGTCAGCTCATCCAGGCCCTCGTCAAACATGGGATTGCGGCCCCGGTACTGCTCCAGGCTGGCCAGAACCTCTTCATTGGAGCCCTTGATGTCGATAAAGCGGAGGATTTCTCCCGCCTGCTGCTCCGTCAGGCCGATCTCAGGAGCGGTGAGCAGGTCCCGGACGCTCTTTTCCCCGATTTTCTCCAGCTTGTCCACCGTACGCATGATGGCGGTGGACTGACGGGTCAAGTCGTGCATGGCATAGAAGCCGTTGAGGATTTTCCGGTTGTTCACCCGAATCTGGAAGCGGCGCAGACCCAGAGCGGTGAAGGTGCGGTAGATGATGGCGGGAATCTCGGCGTCGTTGGAGACGTCCAGCTTGCCGTCGCCGATGATGTCAATATCGGCCTGATAGAACTCCCGGAAGCGGCCCCGCTGGGCCCGCTCGCCCCGATAGACCTTGCCGATCTGGAAGCGGCGGAAGGGGAAGGCCAGCTCCGCATAGTGCAGGGCCACATACTTGGCCAGAGGGACGGTCAGGTCGAAGCGCAGGGCCAGATCGCTGTCCCCCTTCATAAAGCGGTAGATCTGCTTTTCCGTCTCGCCGCCCCCCTTGGCCAGCAGCACGTCGCTGGCCTCGATGAGAGGGGTGTCCAGGGGGAAGAAGCCGTACAGGGAGAACGAGTCCCGCAGAATCGCGGCCATGCGGTCAAACTGAATCTGCCGGGAGGGGAGGAGCTCCATAAAACCGGACAAAGTCCGAGGTTGAACTTTCGCCATAACGCATAATCCTTTCTGTTGTGGAGTTTTTGGAAGGGTCCCGTTCTGGGGACCTGGGCGGGAGCGAATCCCGCCGGCCGGCTGGCGGCGTTGTTACATCAATTCTTCCCCTGAGGGAAGATGGAATTGGTGCCGCAGGGCGGGCAGCAGCTTCATCATCAAAACTCCTTCCACAGATTCGGTGAGAAAAAACGGGCGCTCTCATCCTCCGGATGGGGACGAGAGCGCGATACGCTTCGTGTGGTCGCCCAAGTTCGGGCGCGGCGCCGGGTGTTCGGCACCTGTCCGCGCGGCGGACGGGCCGCGCCCCTCTCCGGTCCCGCCGCAGCAGCGGCGGACTGTTCCCATGCTATCGTAAAACGGGAAAATTGTCAAGTAGGAGGGGCGGTTACAGGGCGAAGGGCACCCGATTCGGGTTCATGCCCACCCGCCAGTCCAGGTCGCCCCGGGCCAGACCATGGATCAGCATTTCTGCGGTAGCCACATTGGTGGCTACGGGGACGGAGTGCTGATCGCACAGCCGGGTGATATACAGAATATCCTTGTCCATCTCGTGGTCCTGGGGGGAGTTGAAGAACAGGACCAGATCGATTTCGTTATAAATAATGCGCTGACCAATCTGTTCAATGCCGCCGTGCTCATGGGACAAAAACAGGTTGACCGGCAGGCCGGTGGCCTCGGCAACCATCCGCCCGGTGGCGTTTGTGGCGCAGACGGTATGCTTGGAGAGCACGCCGCAGTAGGCGGTGCAGAACTGTACCATCAAATCCTGCTTTTTGGTGTGGGACATGAGAGCAATATTCATGGGGCGATACCTCCTTACAGCAAAATGTGGGGGCAGATTCAGCGAATACGCATGATGGGGACCCGCCGGCCCTCCAGGCGCAGGGCAATGTTCCAGCAGGCCAGGGCCGCCCCCCGCTTGCCCCGGGAGATCAGAGGCTGGCCCAGATTGGCGCAGAGAATGACGTAGGGGTCCTCGGGCACCACGCCCAGGAGGGGCAGGCCGGCGGCGTTCATGGCGTCGTCAATGGTGGCCCGAAGGCGGCGCAGCAGCTTGGGCTGGATCCGGTTCATGATCAGATGGACCTGGCGGATGCGGTCCAGCTCCTCCACCGTGCGCTGGGCGTCTCGGAGGGAGGTGGCGTCGCTGGTGGCGACCACCAGAGCCCGGTCAGCGCCGCAGACTGCCAGCTGAAAGCCGACTCCCAGTCCGGCGGGGGCGTCAATGAGGACGTAATCGTAGGCGGCGCGGGCCGTGTTCAGCAGGGCACGCACATCGCCCGCCGTCAGGCCGGCGGGCAGGGACATGGGGGCGGTGAGCAGGGACAGCCCCTTGATGGCGGGGTGTTCCACCGCGGCCCGGGCCAGCGGACAGCGGCCCAGCGCCACGTCGGAAAAATCCATCAGGGCCCGGTCGCTGACGCCCAGGGCGATGTCCAGATTGCGCAGACCTACATCCATGTCGATGCACAGCACCCGTCGGCCCATCAGGGCCAGTGAGGAGGACACCCCCCCGGTAATGGAGGTCTTTCCGGTGCCGCCTTTTCCTGAGGTGACCGCGATCACAGTTCCCATGAAAGCTCCCTCCAGCATTACAGTTTAAGTGTATCACAAATCTGCCCATCGTCAACCTTTTTCCTGGGGCTTTTTGAAAAAAGTTTACAGTTTCAGGAAGCTTTTCCCCTATAATGGAGCTTTCTGCATCCTGGCCCACCGACGGGGATACCCCTTTGGGGTGGGGGAAAGCTTTTGAATGACCAGCAGGCGGTGGGTGACCTCGGTTCCGGGAATGGAATAATCCCATACGTCCTGCAGTCGGCCCCCCAGCGTGCGGATGGCTCCTTCAGCCTCCTTCAGTTCCGAATCGCTGCCCGTGGACTTCATGGCCAGGAAGCAGCCGCCCGGTTTTACATAGGGCAGGCACAGTTCGCACAGCATGCGGAGATCCGCCACCGCCCGGGCAGTGGCAAAATCAAACTGATCCCGAAATTCGGGGAGCAGCGCCTGCTCCTCCGCCCGGGCGTGAAGCGCCTGAACGCCGGTCAGGGAGAGAGCGGAAATTACTTCCCGGAGCCAGTCAACCCGTTTGTTCAGGCTGTCCAGCAGCGTGACCTCCAGAGAGGGCACCAGATTTTTCAGGGGCAGGCCGGGAAAACCGGCTCCGGTGCCCACGTCGATCAGGGTTTTGCCCGCCAAGTCCAAATGGGCGGCCAGAGCGGCGCAGTCCAGCATGTGCAGCCGGGCCACCTGATCCGGTTCCCGGATGGCGGTGAGATTCATGACCTGGTTCTTTTCCAGCAGAAGCCGGCCGTATTCCGCCAGCTGCCGGGAGGCGTCGGCCGGGACGCGGCCGGTCAGGCCCAGCCGGGTCAGTCCGTCGGCAATGATGTCGCGCATAATGTTCCTCCTGATGGGGCCTATGAGTTGACAATCACCCCGACGGCCATTCCAAAGTTGGACAGCAGCCCCACGATTCCGATGGGCAGGGTGACCAGAGCCAGAATCCAGCACAGGACGGCCAGAAAAATAGCCGTCCATTTGCCCGGCTTGCCGGTGGAGCGCCAGCTCACCAGGGTCAGAATGCCCAGGCCGATGAGGCCGGGGATCGCCAGCAGGGGAGGCAGATTGCCCAGCATGGTGCCGGTGAAATAGTAATAGGTGGTCAGGGCCAGGAAGATCAGCACATAGACCAGGCCGATCCAGGCCAGGGTTCGTTTCACAGGGGAGGCGGGGGTATAACCCCGGTCCTCCCGGTCGGCGCCGGGCCGCTTTTCCTCGGACAAGGCGGGGAACCTCCTTTTTCAGGCGCTCGGAGGGAACCTCCGAAAGCTGTTTCTGGAAACCCTTGTGCCGCAAGGGTTTCCAGCTTTGACCGCTCTGGAGCCGTTTTCAGGCGTCCAAATGACCCGGAAGTGGGGGAGAGGAAGCTGGAATCGCTCCAGAGCGGTAAAACGATTTGGAATATTTTTTAAGAAAATTGTGATTCGGAATCGGCCGGTCCGCCCGGACAGATAATCCAGCGAGACCTGGAAAAAGTCGGCCAGCTTGGCGCCTGTTACAAGGTCAGGGACCGTCCCCCCCTGCTCGTATCTTCGATAGGTGGAATAGGCGATCCCCAGGGCCTTGGCGACCTCCTCCTGTTTTAGGCCACGGGCCTTCCGGCACGCCCGCAGTTGTACATGAAATTCTTTCTCCAAGTGGGATCACCTCTTGATAGCTCATTTTTTGAGCTGATAGAATGGAAGCGCTTAAAAATGAGCGAAAGGTGGAAGAAGAATGCTACGTCTGCTTGACGCGCTGTATCGCTTTGATTTTGACGGTGATCTGACAGGCTACCTGTTTCCAGAGGAGCGGGAGGACTACCAGCTGGCCCTGCGCTATCAGAAGGAGCTGGCCTGGGAGCTGTCTCAGCGACTGACTGGGCAGGACAGGGAGCGTCTGAACGCTTTCCGGTCCAACCAGGAGGAGACCCGGGAGGAGGAGGACCGCCTCTCCTTCCGCCGGGGGCCGATGCTGGGCCTCAAGCTGGGGGCGCTGGGCGGCCGGTAGCGGGCGTTACTGCTTGGGCACCAGCTTCTCGGTGCCGCCCATGTAGGGCTGGAGCACCTTGGGGATGAGGACGCTCCCGTCGGCCTGGAGGTTGTTCTCCAGCAGAGCGATGAGCATCCGGGGCGGGGCCACCACAGTGTTGTTCAGGGTGTGAGGCAGATACATCTTGCCGTCGGCGCCCTTCACCCGCATCTTCAGGCGGCGGGCCTGGGCGTCGCCCAGGTTGGAGCAGGAGCACACCTCGAAGTACTTCTGCTGCCGGGGGGACCAGGCCTCGATGTCGCAGGACTTCACTTTCAGGTCGGCCAGGTCGCCGGAGCAGCACTCCAGCTGGCGCACGGGGATGTCCAGGGAGCGGAACAGCTCCACGGAGTACTTCCACATCTGCTCATACCACTTCATGGAGTCCTCGGGCTTGCAGACCACGATCATCTCCTGCTTCTCAAACTGGTGAATGCGGTAGACGCCCCGCTCCTCAATGCCGTGGGCCCCCTTCTCCTTCCGGAAGCAGGGGGAGTAGGAGGTGAGGGTCTGAGGCAGGGAGCTCTCCGGGATGATCTGATCAATATACCGGCCGATCATGGAGTGCTCGCTGGTGCCGATCAGGTACAGATCCTCTCCCTCGATTTTGTACATCATGGCGTCCATGTCGGTCTGGGACATGACCCCCTCCACCACATTGCCGTGGATCATGAAGGGGGGGATGCAGAAGGTGAAGCCCTTGTTGATCATGAAGTCCCGGGCGTAGGCCAGCACTCCCTCGTGGAGCCGGGCGATGTCGCCCAGCAGGTAATAGAAGCCGTTGCCCGACACCCGGCCGGCGGCGTCCATGTCGATGCCGCCGAAGGACTCCATGATCTCGGTGTGGTAGGGGATCTCGAAGTCGGGGACCACGGGCTCTCCGAAGCGCTCCACCTCCACATTGCAGGAGTCGTCAGGCCCGATGGGGACGGAGGGGTCGATGATGTTGGGGATCTGGAGCATGATGTGGCGGATCTGAGCGGCCAGCTCGGTCTCCCTGGCCTCCAGTTCGGCCAGCCGGTCGGCGTTGGCCTTTACCTTGGCCTTGGCCTCTTCGGCCTCCTGGAGCTTGGAGGGATCTTTTTTAGCCTGGCCCATCAGCATGCCCACCTGCTTGGACAGGGCATTGCGGCTGGCCCGCAGTTCATTGGCCTCGCTGACAGCGGCCCGGTTTTCCGCGTCCAGCTCCAGGACCTGATCCACCAGGGGCAGCTTGGCGTCCTGGAACTTCTTTTTGATGTTTTCCTTGACCAGCTCGGGGTTTTCCCGAACAAAACGAATATCCAGCATGAGTCGGCACTCCTTTTACATGTTCAATTGATTGTAGGGAAAAAAGGGATGTTTCACGTGAAACTAAAGAGGAAGGTTAAAAGAGAAGATCGTACAGCTCCTGATATTGCTGGGCAGGAGAGGGGCCGTCCGGTTCGGCGACAGAGACGTCGGGCAAGTCGTCCACCAGGCCGGAGGCCTCGAAGGCTTCGGCCAGTTCCCGGGCGGCGCTGGTGTAGCCCCGGGAGAACTGCCGCTGAATGCGCCAGAACCAGTCCATGGCCTGCAGGGCCCGCTCCTGGCTGTCGATTTGGGACTGGGATTCCTGGACATCCTGCCAGGCCTGTTCCAGTTCTTCATTGAGGGTCTGATTTTCCTCTTTCAGCTTGTCCCGCTCGGCGATGATATTTTCCAGGGTCTGAAGGGCGGAGTCGGAAGAGGCCTGGAGGTCGTCGATTTGATCCTGGGCCCGCTCAATCCGCTGCTGCATGACATAGGTGAGCAGAAGCAGCAGGAAGGCGGCGGCGAACAGGATTGCCAGATATTGCAGGACGGACCGCCGGCTGTGCCGCTGCTGCCGCTTGATGTGGCCCGGAGAATTTTTGCGGTCCTTGGAGGACGGTTCGCCGGAGGGGGCGGGCTGCTGGGGATGAGGGGTGCGCTCAGAACTGGCCATGGCTGGCACCTCCTCCCGGCTGGAGACGCTGAAGAAGCTCCAGCAGCGCCTCCAGGTCCTGTTCATTGTAGTACTCCAGCTCGATGCGGCCTTTGTCGCCCTTGTGGGCGATTTTGACCTTTCGGCCCAGGCGTCCGGAGAGATTCTGCTCCAGCTCCCCCAGGTAGAGGGAGAGATCCGGTCCCTGTGCGGCGGGCTTGTCCCGCTTTTCCCGCTGGAGGGCCTTGATCAGCGCCTCCGTCTGGCGCACGGAGAGCTGGCGCTCCACCACCTGGCGTGCGGCCTCCTGCTGCAGCTCGGCAGAGGGGGCCCCCAGCAGGGCCCGGGCGTGGCCGGAGGACAGGGCGCCCTCTTCCACAAGGGTCAGAATGTCCTGGGGGAGAGCCAGCAGGCGGAGGGTATTGGCAATGGCAGGGCGGGATTTGCCCATCTGCTGGGCCACCTGCTCCTGGGTCAGTCCATACTCTTCCATCAAAACCTGGTAGCCCCGGGCCTCTTCCACGGGGTTCAGGTCCTCCCGCTGGAGGTTTTCGATCAGGCCCAGCTCCATTACGGTCCGGTCGTCGGCCTCGATAATGATGGCGGGCACTTCATCCAGACCGGCCGCCTTGGCCGCCCGCCAGCGGCGCTCTCCGGCGATGATTTGATAGTAGCCGGAGGCCAGGCGCCGCACGGTAAGGGGCTGGATGACCCCGTGTGTGCGGATGGATTCGGTGAGCTCAGCCAGCGATTCCTGGTCAAATCGCTTCCGGGGCTGATTCAGTCCCGGCTCTACCTGGGAGATCGGGAGGGAGACGGAGCCTTCCCCCTGAGCGGGCAGCGAGGGGTCGCCCAGCAGGGCGTCCAATCCCCGGCCCAGTCCCAGTTCAGTTTTTCGTTTCGGCATATGCGTTCCTTCCTTTAAAATTAGGAATCAGGAGTTAAGAATCAGGGGTCAGGGTGTCCGGCGGAGGAGGACAATTGGAACCTGCCGCAGACGACGGTGCTCCAATTCCTGATTATTTCTGATGCCGCTCCACCAGTTCCTGCGCCAGCAGGCCGTAGGCCTCCGCGCCCCGGGAATAGGGGTCGTAGGCACAGATGGGCATGCCGTGGCTGGGGGCCTCGGACAGCCGCACATTCCGGGGAATGACGGTGGCGAACACCTGGCCGGGGAAGTGGCGCTTGACCTCCTGGGCCACCTGGAGGGACAGATTGGTGCGGCTGTCAAACATGGTCAGCAGAACGCCCTCCAGGGCGAGCTGGGGATTGAGCCCCCGCTTCACCCGCCGCACGGTGGCAAGGAGATCGCTGAGCCCCTCCAGAGCGTAGTACTCACACTGGACCGGCACCAGCAGCGTGCGGGCGGCGCACAGGGCGTTGACCGTGAGCAGCTCCAGAGAGGGGGGGCAGTCAATCAGGATGTAGTCGTAGCCGGGGGCCAAAGTCTGCAGGGCGTGTTCCAACAGACGCTCCCGGTTTTCCAGGGTGATCATCTCAATTCCCGCCCCGGCCAGAGCCTTGTTGGAGGGGAGCACATCCCCGTATTTGGTGGAGACCACCGCCCGGGCGGGCTCGGCCCCGTTGATCAGCACATCGTACACGTTGGGAGAGGCAGTGTTTTTGTCCACCCCCATCCCGGAGGTGGCGTTGGCCTGGGGGTCAAAGTCGCACAGCAGTACCTGCCGGCCCAGCCCGTGAAGGGCGGCGGCGAGATTCACGGCAGTGGTCGTTTTTCCCACTCCGCCTTTTTGATTGACGACAGCGATGATCTGGGCCATGGGGCGCCTCCTTGCAGCGAACGTTGAAACGGGAATTGGCAATTACTCATTATAACAATGGTGGGTCGGGATTTCAACTGTTTTCTGTGACGAATCCGTGCGCGGCACTGTTTCACGTGAAACAGCCGGAGAAGGACCGCCCCGTTTGTTTCACGTGAAACAGAAAAAATTCCCGCGCCCGGAAGCGCGGGAACAGGCGGTTCAAGTGGTCCGCCGGGGAATATGAATGGTGAGCAGAATTTCGTCATCTGTGTCCTGCCTGCGGCAATGGGCGTCAATTCCGGCGGAGCGGACCAATTCCAGACTTCGGGACAGCGTGTTCAGAAACAGGCGAACATCCTTTAATATAAAGGTAGGCCGTTTCCGATCTGCCGAGGTATCCGTCAGCATCTGATCCACCAGCAGTTCCGTCTGTGCCACCGTGAGCCCCCGCGCAGCCACCTGACCCGCGGCCTCCAGCTGACGCTGGGGGGTGTCCAGCCGCAGAAGCGCCCGGGCATGGCGCTCTGTGCATCCGTGCTCCCGCAGCAGGGCCAGCGCCTCCTCCGGCAGTTTCAGGAGCCGCAGCTTGTTGGCCACGGCGGACTGACTTTTTCCCACCCGCCTTGCCAGGTCCTCCTGGGAGAGGTGATAGGTGTCCAGGATCTGCCGCAGAGCCAGCGCCTCCTCCCAGAAGTCCAGATCCCGGCGCTGCACATTCTCCACCAGCGCCAGCAGAGAGGAGGACTGCCTGTCCACCTGAATGGACAGACAGGGCACCTGCTGCAGACCGGCCAGCTTGGCCGCCCGGAGGCGGCGCTCTCCGGCCACCAGCTCCCACTTGCCCTCCCGCCGCCGCACCGTCAGGGGCTGGAGCACGCCAAGAGCCTGAATCGACGCAGCCAGTTCCTCCAGCTCGGGCTGGGAGAACACCCGCCTAGGCTGGTCGGGATTGGGGGCAATGGCCTCCACAGACAGAAACATCACCTTTCCGCTGTCAAAAAAGCCCTTTTTCGTCAGAAATCCCATGAGACATTCCGCCTTTCTGTTGTGGATACCTTTAGTTTACCATATAATGGAAAATAAAAGGTCGAAGCCGGGGGGATCCAAAACTTTTCCTTTCCCGGGAAACGCGGAGAACCGATGGGAATATTTGCCGAAAAGGACAGAAACGGGGCAGGAAAATTGTGGAGGATAGAAAATTTGAAAAAAGGATTGCAGGGCCGGGAATTTTTTTGTACAATAAATCTGTATTTTCTCCAAAGACCGCCGTGGCCCGATTATCCGGGCCATCGTCGTTTTGGCCCGAACGGTAGGAGAGGGCGCAGACGGGCGGGAACGGGGCCTGTGTGATTGAGGAAAGGCGGTGGGGTCGTCTTGGAGTTGCTGAAGGAGCGAATCCGGAAAGACGGAGTGGTAAAAGGGAACGACGTGCTCAAGGTGGACAGTTTTCTGAACCACCAGATGGATATTACCCTGTTTAAAGAGATTGGCCGGGAATTCCGGCGTCTGTTTGCCGACTGCGGCGTGAACAAAATTCTGACCATCGAGGCCTCGGGGATCGGGATCGCTTGTATCACGGCGCAGTTTTTTCACTGCCCGGTGGTATTTGCCAAAAAGAGCCAGACCAAAAATATCGCGGGGGCGGTGTACACCACCAAGGTGGAGTCCTTTACCCACGGCAAAGTGTACGACGTGATCGTGGCCCAGCAGTTCCTGGGCCCGGAGGACCGGGTGCTGATTATCGACGACTTTTTGGCCAACGGGGCGGCCCTGGAGGGGCTGAT
>CALWVX010000015.1 GCA_944385065.1 uncultured Oscillospiraceae bacterium
CCATCACCATCAAGGTGGGCGGCATCGGCCCCCTGACCGGCAGCACCGCCACCTATGGCGTGGCCACCGACTACGGCGCCCAGGTGGCCGTGGACGAGATCAACGCCCTGGACAGCAACATCAAGCTGGAGCTGCGCTTTGAGGACGACACCGGCATCAACGAGACCGCCGTGTCCGCCTACAACACCCTGAAGGACTGGGACGTGGACGTGATCTACGGCACCACCACCACCGGCCCCTGCGTGGCCGTGGCCGCCGAGACCTTCGCCGACCGGTACTTCCAGCTGACCCCCTCCGCCTCCTCCCCCGACGTCACCGACGGGAAGGACAACGTGTTCCAGATGTGCTTCACCGACCCCAACCAGGGCGTGACCGCCGCCAACTATGTGGCGGACAACAACCTGGCCACCAAGGTCGCCGTCATCTACAACAACGGCGACGCCTACTCCACCGGCATTGCCCAGGGCTTCATCGCCCAGGCCGCTGAGCGCGGACTGGAAGTGGTGGCCGAGCAGACCTTCCCCGCCGACACCACCACCGACTTCAACGTGCAGCTGACCGCCTGCCGGGACGGCGGCGCCGAGCTGGTCTTCATGCCCATCTACTACGGCCCCGCCTCCCTGGTGCTCCAGCAGGCCAACGCCATGGGCTATGATCCCCAGTTCTTCGGCGGCGACGGCATGGACGGCATCCTGGCCATCGAGGGCTTCGACACCTCTCTGGCCGAGGGCCTGATGCTCATGACCCCCTTCAACGCCACTGCCGAGGACGAGCGCACCGTCACCTTCGTGGAGTCCTACAAGGCCCTATCCGGCAGCGAGGAGAACCCCAACCAGTTCGCCGCCGACGGCTATGACTGCATGTACGCCATCTACGAGGCCCTGCTGCAGATCGACAACCTGGAGGAGATCGCCGCCATGGATCCCGCCGAGCGCCACACCGCCCTGTGCGACGCCCTGATCGTTCAGTTTGCCGGCGAGTACGACGACGCGGGCAACCAGACCGCCCCGGGCATCAGTGTGGACGGCCTGACCGGCTCCGGCATGACCTGGCAGGCCAACGGCGAGGTCTCCAAGGACCCCATGGTGGTGGTCGTGGAGAACGGCGCCTATGTGACCCAGTAACATCCCCCGCGTTTCGTTTCCTGCGGGCCAGGGGACTGCCGGCGTGGTCCGGCAGTCCCCTCAGGCTGTCGAAAAAGTCCCGGGACTTTTCGGCAGCCTGAAACGTCCCTCTGCTTTTGCACCGCCTCGCGGCGCAAAAGTCCTCGCTGTACTCGCCAGAAGCCTTGTGCGGCAAGGCCTCCGGGGGATTCGATCCCATTCGGGGCGGGCTGCCGCCCCCTTGAGCTCCCCCGCCGCAGCCCAGCCGCGCTCTGCTCAATGGAGGCTTTTCGGCAGGCTGCGGAGTATTAGCGCATGATTTCACAGCGGTCCCCCGCTCCACGGGCGGACAAATGAGAGAAGAGAAAGAGGTGCGTGACATGACCTTGCTCGGTCACCTGATCACCGGACTCAGCCTGGGCAGCATCTACGCCATCATTGCCCTGGGCTACACCATGGTGTACGGCATCGCCAAAATGCTGAACTTCGCCCACGGCGACGTAATTATGGTGGGTGCGTATATCTGCTTCTTCGCCGTCACCAGCTTCTCCCTGCCCCCTGTGGTGGGTGTCCTGCTGGCCATGGTGGTCTGTACCATTCTGGGCGTCATCATCGAAGGGCTGGCCTACAAGCCCCTTCGCCAGGCGCCCTCTCTGGCGGTGCTGATCACCGCCATCGGCGTGAGCTATTTCCTGCAGAACACGGCGCAGATCCTCTGGGGCGCCGACTACAAATCCTTCCCCAACTTCCTGACCCTGGGCGGTCAGACCGGAATCTCCCTGTTCGACGGGCGGCTGAACATCACCTACGCCGCCATCGTCACCATTCTGGCCTGCGTGGTCATCATGCTGGCCCTGACCTTCTTCACCTCCAGAACCAAGATGGGCAAGGCCATGCGGGCTGTGTCCGAGGACAAGGGAGCCGCCCAGCTGATGGGCATCAACGTCAACTCCACCATCTCCATGACCTTCGCCATCGGCTCGGCCCTGGCCGCCGTGGCGGGTGTGCTCATGTGCTCCGCCTACCCCACCCTGTCCCCCACCACCGGCTCTCTGCCCGGCATCCGGGCGTTTACCGCCGCCGTGTTCGGGGGCATCGGCTCCATCCCCGGCGCTCTGCTGGGCGGCATTCTGCTGGGGCTGGTGGAGACGCTGACCAAGGCCTACATCACCACAAGCCTGTACGACGCGGTGGTGTTTGCCCTGCTGATCGTGGTGCTGCTGGTCAAGCCCTCCGGGCTGCTGGGCCGGTATGTACCCGAGAAAGTGTGAGGTGGCGGAACATGAGTTTGAAACAATCCGGCCGTCGTCTGAGCAAGCAGTCGCTCAACGGCTTTATTAATTACGGCATCGTCATCGTCGCCTATCTGGTGGTCCAGCTGATGATCTCCCAGGGGCTCATGTCCAACTCCCTGCAGTCCCTGCTGGTCCCGGTGTGCTGCTATGTGGTCATGGCGGTGTCTCTGAACCTGGTGGTGGGCGTGTCCGGCGAGCTGAGCCTGGGCCACGCGGGCTTTATGAGCCTGGGGGCCTTCTCCGGCATCATCGTCTCGGTCACCCTGCAGTCCGTCATTGATCTGGCCCCCCTGCGCCTGTTCATCTCCATGGTGGTGGGCGCGCTGGTGGGCGGCATCGGCGGCGTCATTGTGGGCGTGCCCGTGCTGCGTCTGCGGGGGGACTATCTGGCCATCGTCACCCTGGCCTTCGGCGAGATCATCAAGAACGTCATTATGGTCCTCTATGTGGGCGTGGATGAAAACGGCCTCCACTTCGCCACCAGCGAGGCGGGTCTGAACCTCACCGAGGCGGGCACCGCCATCGTCAAGGGCCCCATGGGGGCGGTGGGCGTCGTCAAGGTATCCACCTTTACCGCCGGCATTCTGCTGGTCCTGTTCACCCTGCTGATCGTGCAGAACATGGTCCACAGCCGCTCCGGGCGGGCCATCCTGGCCCTGCGGGACAACCGCATCGCCGCCGAGAGCGTT
This sequence comes from uncultured Oscillospiraceae bacterium, assembly GCA_944385065.1. Taxonomy (GTDB): domain Bacteria; phylum Bacillota; class Clostridia; order Oscillospirales; family Oscillospiraceae; genus Lawsonibacter. The sequence continues at coordinate 3,088 of CALWVX010000015.1, forward strand.
GGCATCAGCGTCACCAAGTACAAGCTGATGGCCTTTGTCACCTCCGCCGCTCTGGCGGGGGCCGCCGGCGCCCTGTTCGGCCTGAACTACTCCTCCACCCTGGCCTCCCGCTTCGACTTCAACACCTCGATTCTGATTCTGGTGTTCGTGGTGCTGGGCGGTCTGGGCAATATCCGCGGCTCCATCATCGCCGCCGCCTTGCTGTACATCCTGCCTGAGATGCTGCGCAACTTCGACGTGTCCAAGTACCGGATGCTGATCTACGCCATCATCCTGATCCTGGTGATGCTGGCCACCAACAATCCCACCATCCGCAATTTCTTCCTCCAGCTGCGTCAGCAGGCTCAGGAGCGGAAAGGAGGTCAGGCCCAATGAGCACCCAACCGCGCAGAGAGCCCACCCGGCTGGTCCCGGTTCCCAATCCCAACAAGATCCCCGAGCGGGACGTGGATAAGAGCCCCATTCTGGAGTGCCGCCACCTGGGCATCGACTTTGGCGGCCTGACCGCCGTGAAGGACTTCAACATGGCTATCGGCCGCACCGAGATCGCCGGCCTCATCGGCCCCAACGGAGCGGGCAAGACCACCGTGTTCAACCTGCTCACCAAGGTCTATCAGCCCACCCGGGGCACCATCCTGCTGGACGGCATGGACACCAACAGCATGAATACCGTCCAGGTGAACAAGGCCGGCATCGCCCGCACCTTCCAGAACATCCGCCTGTTCGACAACCTGACGGTGGAGGACAACGTGAAGCTGGGCCTGCACAACCACATCTCCTACGGCATGTGGAGCGGCATCTTCCGCCTGCCCTCCTACTGGAGGGAGGAAAAGGTGGCCCATGACCGGGCCATGGAGCTGCTGTCCATCTTCGACATGGGCTATCTGGCCAAGTTCAAGGCGGGCTCCCTGCCTTACGGCGCCCAGCGCAAGCTGGAAATCGTCCGGGCGCTGGCCACCAACCCCAGCCTGCTGCTGCTGGACGAGCCGGCGGCGGGCATGAACCCCTCGGAGACCGCCGAGCTGATGGACAACATCGTCAAGATCCGGGATATGTTCGGCATCGCCATCCTGCTCATCGAACACGACATGAATCTGGTCATGGGCATCTGCGAGGGCATCGCCGTACTCAACTTCGGCCAGATCATCGCCAAGGGCACGCCGGACGAGATCAAGAACGACCCGGCGGTCATCGAGGCCTATCTGGGCAAGAAAAAGGAGGGCTGACCATGGACGCGCTGCTGAATGTGGAGGGCATCAACGTCTACTATGGGGCCATCCACGCCATCAAGGACATCTCGTTTTACGTCAAGGAGGGCGAGGTCGTCACCCTGATCGGGGCCAACGGCGCCGGCAAGACCACCACGCTCCAGACCGTCTCCGGTCTGCTGCGCTCCAAAACCGGGAGCATCACCTTTGAGGGCCATAATATCAGCTCGGTCCGGGCGGACAAGCTGGTGGCCCACGGCCTGGCTCAGGTGCCCGAGGGGCGCCGGGTCTTCCTGCAGATGTCGGTGGAGGAAAATCTGGAGATGGGGGCTTTCACCCAGCCCCCATCCGGCGTGGGGCAGGACCTGGAAATGGTCTATGACCTCTTTCCCCGGCTGAAGGAGCGGCGGCGGCAGGTCGCCGGCACCCTGTCCGGCGGCGAGCAGCAGATGCTGGCCATGGGCCGGGCCCTCATGTCCCACCCCAAGCTGCTGATGCTGGACGAGCCCTCCATGGGTCTGGCCCCCATTCTGGTGGAGCAGATCTTTGAGATCATCCAGAACCTGAACCGCAGCGGCTCCACCATTCTGCTGGTGGAGCAGAACGCCCAGATGGCCCTGTCCGTGGCCCACCGGGGCTATGTGCTGGAGACGGGCAAAATCGTCGCCACCGGCACCGGAGCCGAGCTGATCGAAAGCCCGGAAATCAAGAAGGCCTATCTGGGCGGCTGACGTCTCCCTTTCCTGAACCCCGGCAAATTGTTTCGCACAGGCGCGAAGGGATTGAACTGGAGTCCTTTCGCGCCTGTTTTTGCGCTTTTATCCCCCGCTTCGGAAACTTTAACTAAATCTTAGCATCTCCGCCATCTCTCCTTTTCCCGCCCTCCGCAAGGTCCATTTTTCTAATTTAACGGCGAATTATTCGAATTTTTTCATTGTTTTTCCGTAAAATCTTCCCGCTTGACTTTCCAAATGCCGGATTCTATAATGCTGGTTTGATAGAGAAGCGTTTCCGCGCCCTCTGTGGGCGCAGGCGCTCTGCTCCGGGAGGAACTGCCTATGGACAAATCAAAACGCAACCGCTTTCTGGTCGGGTGGATCTGCATCACCGCCCTGCTGCTGGCCGGCAGCCTTCTCTTGTCCTCCTCCGCCGGCCATGACGAGACCATTCAGACCGCCATGCAGGACGCGGTGCTCCACGAGGAGAATCAGGTTTCCCTGTTCGGCCTTCTGCCGGTCAATCCGGGGCTGATCTCCGGCTTTGTGGTCACCGGCGTGCTTCTGGCGGCGGCCGCCCTGATCCGGCTGTTCGTCATCCCCAAATTCCAGTATGTGCCCGGCAAACTCCAGATTCTGCTGGAGCAGTGGGTCGGCCTGTTCGACAACATGGCCCGATCCAGCAGCCCCTGGCGCTGCGGCTTTTTGGGCCCCTATCTCTTCGCCGCGGGGACCTACATCTTCTGCGGCACGATATTCGAGCTCTTCGGCCTTCAGGCGATCACCACCGCCGGACGGTCCATCACCCTTCCCGCCCCCCTGTCCGACGTCAACGGGGCCATCATGCTGGGGGTGCTGTCCTATCTGGTCATCCTGTCCGGCGCCATTGCCGGGAACGGGCTGCGGGGCATCCCCAGCGCGCTGACCGAGATCTCCCTGCTGCTCTCCATGAGCTTCCGTCTGTTCGGCGCTCTGCTCAGCGGACTGCTGGTCACCGAGCTGGTCTATTACTACATCACGCTGAGCTTCGTGCTCCCCGTGGTGGTGGGCGTGCTGTTCACCCTGCTGCACGCGGTGATCCAGGCCTATGTGCTGACCATGCTGACCTCGCTGTTCTACGGAGAGATGTCCGAACCCAAAAAGCGATCCGGACGTCAGAAGCACCGCTCCCCCGCCCGGCGCCCGAAAACCCGGCTTGTCAAAAGCGTTTAGTATATGGAATCCCATCAAAATTTGTTTCGTATGGAGGTCATTGTTATGAACACCGTGAAAAAGTTCTCTCTGGTCCTGTTTGCCGCCCTTCTGATTGCCGCCTTGTCCCTCCCCGCCTACGCCGCTTCCACCGATGATGCCGCCGCGCCGGAGACCGCCGCCGCTGCGACCCAGGATGAGGACAGCGTCTCCTCCTCCAAGGCCATCGCCATGTGCGTCACCATTGCCGTGGCCGCCGGCGCCGGCGCCATCGCCATGGGTCTGGTGGGCAGCAAGGCCGTGGAGGGAATTTCCCGTCAGCCCGAGGTGGCGGACAAGCTGCGCACGACCCTGATGCTCAGTCTGGTGTTTATCGAAACCGCCATTATCTACGGCCTGCTGGTTGTGATTCTGATTCTGTTTGTCCTGTAACCGAAAGCAGGTGCAGTGATGAACATCCCACTGAATATTGACTGGCAGCAGATTCTGCTCCACCTGTTCAATTTCTCGATTCTGGCAGGCGGCCTGTATCTTCTGCTCTACCGCCCCGTCAAGGACTTCATGAGAAAACGGGAGGAATACTACCAGTCCATGGATGAGCAGGCCAGACAGGACCGGGCCAGCGCCCAGGCGCTCCAGCAGGAGTACCAGGCCAGGCTGGCCGGTGTCGGCGCCGAGATCGCCCAGCGCCGGGCGGACGCCCAGAAGGAGCTGGACCAGTACCGGGCCCAGCAGATGGACGCCGCCCAGCAGGAGGCGGGAGAGATCGTGCCCCAGGCACGGGCCAATGCCCGGCGGGAGCGGGAGAAGCTGCTCTCCTCGGCCTCCCAGGAGCTGGCCGACCTGGCGGTGACCGCCACGGAGAAGGTCGTCCTGACCTCCCAGGGAGATCCCTACGAGGCTTTCTTGAATCTGGCAGAAAAGGGGGTATCCTCCCATGACAACGCCCAATGAAGCGCCGCGGCAGGCCCAGGCGATCCTGCGGGGGGCCACGCCCCCCAGTGAAGAGCACCGGGCCCGCCTGCTGAACTTTCTCTCCAAACAATATCACAAGGACTTCACCCTTCAGTTTGTGCAGGACGACTCCCTGTCCGGCGGCTTTGTCCTCCAGGCCGGGTCGGATACCTACGACTGGAGCGTGGAGGGCCGCCTGCGTCAGCTGAAGGAGAAGCTGGACCGCTTCCCCTCCGCCCGGGAGGACGTGGTCCCCCTGATCCGGGAGGCGGTGGAAAACTGGACCCCGGCGGTCCAGCCCGAGGAGATGGGGCAGGTCCTGACGGTGGGCGACGAGATCGCCACCGTCTCCGGCCTGGAGCGCGCCGCCTACGGGGAGATTCTCACCTTCTCCTCCGGCGTCCAGGGGATGGTCCAGGATCTGAAGCGGGACAGCATCGGCTGCATCCTCTTCGGCGACGGCGACGCGATCACCGAGGGTAGCATTGTCCGCCGCACCGGCAGAACGGCCAGCGTCCCCGTGGGCGACGCCTTTCTGGGCCGGGTGGTGGACGCGCTGGGAAATCCCATTGACGGCAAGGGCGACATCCCCGCGGAGGACTACCGCCCCATTGAGATGCCCGCCCCCCAGATCATCGACCGGCAGCCTGTCAACCGCCCTCTGGAGACCGGCCTGCTGGCCATCGACTCCATGTTCCCCATCGGCCGGGGCCAGCGGGAGCTGATCATCGGCGACCGCCAGACGGGCAAAACGGCCATCGCACTGGACACCATGCTGAACCAGAAGGGGAAGGACGTGGTGTGCATCTATGTGGCCATCGGCCAGAAGGCCAGCTCGGTGGCCCAGCTGATCCACACCCTGGAGGCCCACGGCGCCATGGAGTACTCCATCATTGTCAGCGCCTCGGCCGGCGACTCGGCCACGCTTCAGTACATCGCCCCCTACGCCGGCTGCGCCCTGGGCGAGTACTTCATGTACAAGGGCCGGGATGTGCTCATCGTCTATGACGACCTGTCCAAGCACGCCATCGCCTACCGGGCCCTCAGCCTGCTGCTGGAGCGCTCCCCCGGCCGGGAGGCCTATCCCGGCGATGTGTTCTACCTCCACTCCCGTCTGCTGGAGCGGTCGGCCCACCTGTCCGACGAGCGGGGAGGGGGCAGCATGACCGCCCTGCCCATTGTGGAGACCCAGGCGGGCGACGTGTCCGCCTATATCCCCACCAACATCATCTCCATCACCGACGGCCAGATTTTCCTGGAGAGCAGCCTGTTCTTCTCCGGCCAGCGCCCCGCCGTCAATGTGGGTCTGTCCGTCTCCCGCGTGGGCGGCGACGCCCAGACCAAGGCCATGAAAAAGGCCGCCGGCGCCCTGCGCCTGGATCTGGCCCAGTATCGGGAGATGGAGGTCTTCACTCAGTTCTCCAGCGACCTGGACGAGCTGACCCAGAAGCAGCTGGCCTACGGCCAGGGACTGATGCGCCTGCTGCGCCAGCCCCAGTACCGCCCCCTGCACCAGCACGAACAGGTGGTCCTGCTGGTGGCGGCGCTGAACCATGTGATGCAGGACGTCCCCCTGTCGGAGCTGGACGGCTTCCGGGCCCGCTATCTCCAGCACATGGAGCAGTCCGCCGGCGAGCTGTGCCGGCGGATCGACCAGACCGGCCAGCTCTCTCCCGAGGACAGCCAGGCGATTCTGGAGGCGGCCAAGGCCTTTCTGGAACTCGACCGGTCCAACTGGTCCGGCCGGAGCGAGGGGTGACGGGCCATGGCCAGCACATCGGAGATCAAAGCCAGAATCGCCAGCGTCAAGCAGACCCAGAAGATCACCAACGCCATGTACCTGATTGCCTCCACCAAGCTGCGCAAGGCCCGGAGCAATCTGGACGCCACCCGCCCCTATTTCAACGCCCTGCGCAGCGAGATCAAGCGGATCTTCCGCACGGCCTCCGGGGTGGACAGCCCCTACTTCTACCCCTCCGACGAGGAGCCGGACATTCCGGGCACCTACGGCTGCCTGGTGATCACGGCGGACAAGGGGCTGGCCGGTTCCTACAACCAAAACGTGCTCCGGACGGCCCAGCGCCTGCTGGACGAACACCCGGACACCCGCCTGTTTGTGGTGGGGGAGTACGGACGGCGGTTTTTCGCCCAGCGGAACATCCCCATCGAGCGCTCCTTCCTCTACACCGCCCAGAATCCCACCCTGGCCCGGGCCCGGGAGATCAGCTCCCTGCTGCTGGAGCAGTATGACCGGGGGGAGCTGAAAAAGATCTATGTGGTCTACACCGACCTGGGCAGCTCGCTGAGCACCACCGCCCGGGTCACCCGCCTTCTGCCCTTCCACCGGACCTATTTCTGCGCCGCCACCGGGCGGGAGCTGAGGACCAACGTCACCTTTGAGTTTGTCCCCTCGGCCAGCGCCGTTCTCAACGGACTGATCCGCAGCTATCTGTCCGGCTTTGTGTACAGCACGCTGGTGGACAGCTTCTGCAGCGAGCAGAACGCCCGAATGACCGCCATGGACGCGGCCAACCAGAACGCGGAGGAGCTGCTCTCGTCGCTCTCCCTGCAGTACAACCGGGTGCGGCAGGCCGCCATCACCCAGGAGATCACCGAGGTCACGGCGGGCGCCAAGGCGCAGCGGCGAAAACACGCAGAAGGGATGTGATCCGATATGAAATACGGCACCATTGCCCAGATTTCCGGCCCGGTGGTGGACGTGACCTTTGCCGACGGCTATCTGCCCCGGATTCGGGAGGCCCTGACCGTGACGCTGGACGGGGCGACCCGGGTCATGGAGGTCTCGCAGCATGTGGGCCATGACACGGTGCGCTGCATCATGCTCGCCGGCAGCGAGGGGCTGTTCCGCGGCATGGAGGTGTGCGCCCCGGGCAGCACCATCACGGTTCCGGTGGGCGAGATCACCCTGGGGCGGATGTTCAACGTCCTGGGCGACCCCATTGACGGGGGCGAGCCCCTTCCGGCGGACGTGGAGCGGCACAGCATTTACCGCAAGCCCCCCGCCTTTGAGGAGCAGCAGCCCGTGGTGGACATTCTGGAGACCGGCATCAAGGTCATCGACCTGCTGGAGCCCTATCCCAAGGGGGGCAAGATCGGCCTGTTCGGCGGCGCCGGCGTGGGCAAGACCGTGCTGATCCAGGAGCTGATCCACAACGTGGCCATGGAGCACAACGGCTACTCCGTCTTCACCGGCGTGGGCGAGCGCAGCCGGGAGGGCAACGACCTGTGGCGGGAGATGCACAGCAGCGGCGTGTCCGACAAAACCGCCCTGGTGTTCGGCCAGATGAACGAGTCCCCCGGCGTCCGGATGCGGGTGGCCCTGTCCGGTCTGACCATGGCCGAGTATTTCCGGGATCAGGAGCACAAGGATGTGCTGCTGTTCATCGACAACATCTTCCGCTTTGTCCAGGCGGGCAGCGAGGTGTCCACCCTGCTGGGCCGGATGCCCTCCGCCGTGGGCTATCAGCCCACCCTGGCCAACGAGATGGGCGAGCTGCAGGAGCGCATCACCTCCACCAGGGAGGGATCCGTCACCTCCGTCCAGGCGGTCTATGTGCCCGCCGACGACCTGACCGACCCGGCCACCGCCACCACCTTCACCCATCTGGACGCCACCACGGTGCTCAGCCGGAAAATCGCCGAGCAGGGCATCTACCCCGCCGTGGACCCCCTGCAGTCCAGCTCCCGCATTCTGGAGCCGGGCACGGTGGGCGAGGAGCACTACCGCATCGCCCGGACCGTCCAGGAGATTCTGGAGAAGTACAACGAGCTGCAGGACATCATCGCCATTCTGGGCATGGACGAGCTCAGCGACCAGGACCGGCAGATCGTCATGCGGGCCCGGAAGATTCAGCGCTTCCTGGCTCAGCCCACCCACGTGGCCGAGAAATTCACCAATATCCCCGGCGTCTACGTCCCCCTGAAGGAGACTCTGCGCGGCTTCAAGGCCATTGTGGACGGGGAGATGGACCAGTACCCCGAGGCCGCCTTTTTCAACGTGGGCACCATCGACGACGTGGTGAAAAAGGCGGCGGAACTGGAGGGGAACGAGTCGTGAACGCCTTCCCCATTCAGATTCTGGCCGCCGACCACCCCTTTTACGAGGGCAGCTGCTACTCCCTGATCATCCCTACCCTGGACGGGATGTACGGCATTCAGGCCCAGCACAGCAACCTGATCACCGTCCTGGCCCCGGGGATTCTCCAGTACCAGCCGGAGGACTCCGGTCCCCTGCTGGACGCCGCCGTGTCCGGCGGAATTGTGAAGGTGGAGGACGGGGCGGTTCTGATTCTGGCCGACGCCATCGAAAAGCCCGAGGAGATCGACATCAAGCGGGCCCAGCGGGACGCGGACGCGGCCAAGGAGGCCCTGCTCCAGAAGCGGAGCATTCAGGAGTACCACGCCGCCCAGGCCACCCTGGCCCGGGCCCTGAACCGTCTTCAGGTCAAGCGCCACACCCGGCTGCGCTGACCGCGGCGGGCGTTGACATTTTTCCCGGAAGCGGATATACTGGACTCAAACTTTCAGGAAGGGATGCGCTGTCATGAAAACTGTGGAAACTCCCAACGCCCCCGGGGCCATCGGCCCCTACTCCCAGGGATACGAGGCCAGCGGCTTTGTCTTCACCTCCGGCCAGATTCCCGTGGAACCGGCCACCGGCGCCGTCCCCCAGGGGATTCAGGCCCAGGCGGAGCAGAGCTGCAAAAATGTGGGCGCCATCCTGGCCGCCGCCGGCGTGGGCTATGACCAGGTGGTCAAGACCACCTGCTTCCTGGCGGACATGGGCGATTTCGCCGCCTTCAACGAGGTCTACGCCCGCTACTTCACCTCCAAGCCCGCCCGCAGCTGCGTGGCGGTGAAGGACCTGCCCAAGGGGGTCCTGTGCGAGGTGGAGGCCATCGCCGTCAAATAACGTTCGACTGAAACAAGGGGCCCGCAGCTTGTGCTGCGGGCCCCTTGTCGTCGTTATTCGGCCGCCGGCGCCAGCAGCGCCAGCGCCTCCTGCCGGGTATAACAGGTATTCAAAATGGCCAGCAGCGCGTTGGCGGTCACATGCTCGGGCAGGTCCAGCCGTCTCAGCAGGTCCTGCCGCCTGCGCGCGCTGTCCGGCCCTCCGGACAGACCGGCCGCCATCAGGTCGGCCTTGGTCAGCGGCGGGACGGCTCCCGTCGGCTCGCTCCCCTCCTCCAGCACTGTGGCGCCCGCCCGGCGCAGCGCCTGCTCCAGCACCTGGGGGGACATCCCCTCCACGCCCAGCTTGCCCTCCTTCCCCGGTCTGCGCTTGCGCCGCTCCTTGCCCGGCAGGTCGGGGATGTAGGCGTGCTTCAGGCAGGCCCCTGGGATCGCCCCCTTGATCCGGCTGCGGATCATGAAGCCCGCCCCGTCCGAATCGGTGAGCACGATCAGCCCCCGCTTCTCCGCCGCCCGGCGCAGCAGGGCCATGCGGTCCGGGTCCTTGAAAATCTGAAAGCCCCCGGTCTCCAAAATCAGGGTGTCCACCACCTGGGAGAGGGTATTCTTGTCATAGCGGCCCTCCACCGCCACCGCCTCTCGAATGCGAATCAAACCGTCCACCCTCTCCCCTCATCGCTCCGCCGGAACGGCCAGCTCCAGCAGCAGGGTGGTGAGCAGCTCCCGGGGGTCCTGGCCGGTGGACTTCATGGCCAGGTCGGTCTGCCCGCAGCGGATCACCGCCCGGCGGCACCAGTCCAGGGAGAAGCGGCGGGCCGCCCCCAGGACCTTCTCCGCCTGAAAGGGCCGCATCCCCCACAGCTCGGCCAGACAGGCGGCCCCCTTCCCCCGGTCCAGGGCCAGACGGGCGCTGTACAGCTGCCGCAGCTGGCGGCCCAGCGCCCCCATGATCTTGATGGGGTGCTCCTGCATCTGGTACAGCTCCCCCAGCACCTGGGCCGCCCGGTCGAAGTTCTTCGCCCCGATGGCGTCGGTCATGCGGAAGACCACCGTGTCCAGCTGGGGGGTGGCCACCGCGTCAATGTCCTCCCGGGTGATCTCTCCCCCCTTGGCGTAGGCGGCAATCTTTCCGATCTCCCCCACCAGATTGGTCATCAGGTCGCCGCACAGAAAAATCAGCTCCGAGGCCAGGCTGGGGCTGATCTCCTTGTCCAGGGAGCGGAATCTCCGGCGCACCCACTTCACCAGCTCCCCGGTGTCCTGCCGGGCAAACTCCACCACCACCCCGCTCTCCCGGAAGACGGCCGCCAGCTTGGTGCGGGCGTCCCCCTTATAGGGGATCAGGTCATAGACGAACACCAGACACACATAGTCGGGCAGGTCGGACAGCAGGGCGGCATACTGCTCCCGGTCCTTCTCCCCCGCCTTGAACAGGTCAAAGTCAGTGACCTGAACCAGGGTGCGCCCGGCCATCATGGGCAGGCAGTCCAGCGCCTCCTCCAGCCGCCGGGGCGACATCTCCCCGCCGGGAATCGCGTGAAAATTGAACTCCTCCATTCCCCCGGTCAGCAGCTGCTCCCGCAGCTGGGTCAGATAGTGGTCCCGGAGATAGGTCTCCTCCCCGTAAAACAGGTACAGGCTGCCCGGCGTCCCGTCGGCCAGCTCCCGGCGCAGGCGCTGATAGCCGGCGGAATCTGTTTTCTTCTCTCTGGGCGGCATGGAATTTCCTCCTTTGTGACAAGTCATCCTCTGATCTGAATGTGTCCGTCCCGGTCCGTGCGGTACACCGTGACGTCCATGGCCTCCAGCCTGTCCAGGGTCTCCTGGGCGGGGTGGCCGTACCGGTTGCCCTGACCCGCCGAAATGGCCGCCAGCTCCGGCCGGCCGGCCTCCAGTAGCTCCCGGGTGGTGGAGGTGGCCGAGCCGTGGTGGCCCGCCACCAGCAGCTCCAGATCGGGCAGATCGGCGATCTCCATCAGGGCCAGCTCCCCCTCCCCCGGCAGGTCGCCGGGGATCAGGGCGTCAAACTCCCCCGCGCTGGCCAGCACCGTCAGCCCCAGCTCGTTGGCATCCCCGGACCCGCCCGCCAGCGGGGCATACAGGGTCAGGCTCTGATCCTCCCCCAGCTGCAGCCGGGTGTCCTCCCGGATAAAGGTCACCGGGATGTCCAGCTCCCGGGCCAAGGACAGGATCTCCGCCCGGAGGGGGCTGTCCTCCTCCACATCGGGGAGGGCCACCGCCCCCACCCGGACCCGCCGGAGCAGCTGGGGCACCCCGTTGGCGTGGTCGTCGTGGTAGTGGGAGATCACCAGCAGGTCCAGGCTCCCCCGCCCCTGGGTCTGGATATAGTCGGCGGCAATGTCGCCGGGGTCGTCATAGCTGTCCCCGCCGCAGTCCACCAGAATCATCCGCTCTCCCTGCCGCAGCAGGACGCTCTGTCCCTGTCCCACGTCCAGCACGGTGACCGCCATGCTGCCCCACCTATAGGAGGACCAGGTGGCCAGCAGGGCCAGACACAGGGTGATCGTCCCGGCGCACAGGGCGGTGACCGGCCGCTTCTTTCCCCGCAGAAGCACTGCGGCCAGAAGCAGCAGATAGAGGAAGACCACCCAGGCCCGATAGGGGGTCGACTCCATGGACAGGGCCGCCAGCGTGGGCCGGGACAGCCAGTCCACCGCCCACAGCATGTACCGGGCCAGCCAGGTGAGGGGAATGGCCATCAGCCGGGCCAGGGGCAGGCAGATCCAGGCCGCCATCCCCACCAGCAGTCCGCCCAGCAGCAGGCCGCTCACCGCCCACAGGGTCATCAGGTTGGCCAGCGGCGAGATCAGGGAGACGGAGTGGAAGTGGAAGGCCACCAGCGGCGTGGTGAGCACCGAGGCCCCCAGGGTGGAGGCCAGGGTGGAGACCACGAACCGGGGCACCCGCCGCCACAGCCGGTCCAGCCGGTTTTTGGGCCGGGTGTCCAGCCGGAGGGCGTGGCTGAGCCAGCCCTGAAGCCTGTCCCCGGTGAGCAGGATGCCCGCCACGGCGGCAAAGGACAGCTGAAGGCCGATATGGGCGGCGGAGAAGGGGTTGGCCGCCAGCAAGCACATGAGGGCAAAGCCCAGAGAGGTGGCCGCGTCCCGCTCCCGGTTCAGCAGCGGGGCCAGCTGCAGCAGCACGATCATCACCGCCGACCGGGTCACCGAGGGGGTATAGCCCGCCACGCCGCTGAACACCACCGCCCACAAAATGGTGAGCACAGCGGTGCTCCGCTTCCCCTTGCCCAGCAGGCGGGAGAGCAGATCGGCCAGAAAGGCCAGGTGCATCCCCGACACGGCGATGGTATGGGACAGGCCCACCCGCTCCAGAGAGCTGGTGAACTGGTCGGTGAGGTTGTCCCGGTTGCCCGTGACGATCCCGTCCACCACCCCGCCTTCCTCCGCCGGAAAGGCGGCCCGGATGCCGTCCTTCAGCATCCGGGAGAGCACCGCCGGCCAGTGAGTCAGGGGGATGCGCTCCGGCCGGTCGAGCTCCAGGCGGCCGTAGGCCTCCCCCTGGAGGAAAATCCCCTTGGCGGTGTAGTAGGTGATGGCCTCGCCGGAGAAGGTGCGGTCCCCCAGGGTGTAGTGGACCACGCTCTCGATCCGGTCGCCGGGCCGCAGGTCCGCCCCCTGCTCGTCCACATAGAGCACCGCCCTGGGCCGGGCAATGGAGTCCATGTCCACCCGGACCAGTACGCTGTATCCGCCGTATGGGGTCTCCTGGGGCCAGTCCGCCACTGTGGCCGACATGCGGCAGGTCCGGTCGTCCAGCTCCTGGGCGGGCCGGAAGAAGATCCGGCTGTACAGCCCCGTCCAGAGAAGCCCCGCCGCCAGCCCGCACAGGATCAGCCCGGACCGCAGGCGGGCCTTCTCCCGCCCGCGCAGGAGAAAGGCGAGGGCACAGGCCAGCAGGGCCGCCGCTCCGGCCAGAGGGAACAGCCAGGGATCCAGCTCCAGATAGGCCGCGGCAAAAACAGCGGCGGAAAAGGAGAAGGCAAAGGTCGCCAGTTTACGCATGGGCTCCCTCTCCCCTCTCTCTTTCTTCTGACATACAGAGTACCATGCCCGCCGGGATTTTGCAAGGGTCCCCGGCCGGTCCTCCTTGCCATTTCCCCGAAATTATGATAGGATAAAGTCCGGTTCCGCCGGGGACGGCGGACCTGATTTTCTCACAAGGAGCGCGGACTCATGACCGACTACTTCCATGTGCATATCGAACGGGACGCCCTGCTCTCTCTCCCCTCTCTGGGGCTGGCCCACCTGGGGGACAGCGTGTTCGAGGTGATGGTGCGCGCCTGGCTCATTCTCCACGGCAGGGCAAAGGCCAGGGACCTGCACCGGGCCACCGTCCGGTATGTGGCCGCCCCGGCCCAGGCCGCCGCCGTGGAGCGGCTGCTGCCCCTGCTGACCCCGGAGGAGGCGGACGTATACCGCCGAGGCCGGAACACCGCCCCCCACTCGGTGCCCAGGGCGGCCAGCCGGGCCCAGTATCAGGCCGCCACGGGGCTGGAGGCCCTGTTCGGCTGGCTCTATCTGCAGGGGCGGACCGAGCGGCTCAACGAGCTGTTTGAGGTCATCATGGCGGAGGAATGACCGGTCCGCCGCGGCGGAGACGGGGGAATCACGCAAACGGTCCCTCCGCGTACCATTCTTCCCTCCCAACCCCCAATTCCTATCTTCACTCTCAACTCTCCACTCTCAACTCTGAACCGAGGTGATTTCCATGCCCCTGGACGCTCTGTGCCTGTCCGGCGTGGTCCATGAACTGAATACCGCCCTGTCCGGGGCCAAGGTGGACAAGATCTACCAGCCCGGCCGGGACGAGATTGTCCTGGCTCTGCGCAGCCAGCGGCAGGGGAACGTGCGTCTGCTCCTGTCCGCCAACCCCAGCCATCCCCGGGCCTATCTCACCCAGCTGCCCCTGGAGAACCCGGACAAGCCCCCCATGTTCTGCATGCTCCTGCGCAAGCACCTGTCCGGGGCCCGGCTGCTGGGGGTGGAGCAGGCCCACCTGGAGCGGGTGGCCTTCTTCCGGTTCGAGGCCCTGAACGAGCTGGGCGACCGGGTGGAGCGGAAGCTGGCCCTGGAGGCCATCAGCCACCACGCCAATCTGCTGCTGCTGGACGGGGAGGACCGCATTCTGGACTGTGTGCGCCGCTCCGACTCCGGCCTGGACCTGAGCTCCGGCTCCGCCGCCCGCCTGCTCCAGCCGGGGATGTTTTACCGCCTCCCCCCCGCCGTGGACAAGGCCGACCCCCTGGCCGCCGGCCGGGAGGAGCTGGAGCGGCTGCTGGCCGCCGCCCCGGAGGAGTCTCAGGCGGACCGGTGGCTGCTGGACACCTTCGCCGGACTGTCCCCCCTGGTGTGCCGGGAGCTGGCCTTTCAGGCGGGCGGGAGCACCGACGTGCGGCTGCACCAGCTGGGGGCGGCGGGCCGCGGCGCCCTGCTGGACCAGGTGGTCCGCCTTCAGGAGCGGGTCTCCTCCCGGGCCTATGACCCGGTGATGATCTCCCTGAACGGCAGGCCCAAGGACTTCTCCTTCCTGCCCGTCGGCCAGTACCAGGGGGCGGCGGAGGTCAGAGAATATTCCACCTTCTCCCTGCTGCTGGACGACTTTTTCGCCCAGCGGGACCAGCAGGAGCGGGTGCGCCAGAAGGGGCAGGACCTGATCCGCCTGGTGACCAACGCCCGGGACCGCACCGCCCGGAAGATCGGCAATCAGGAGAAGGAGCTGGCCGCCACCCGGGACCGGGACCGGCTGCGCCAGCTGGGCGACATCCTCACCAGCAACTTCTGGCAGATGGAGAAGGGGATGGCCCGGCTCCGGGCGGTGAACTTCTACGACCCGGAGGGGAAGGAGATCGACATCAGGCTGGACCCCCTCCTCACCCCCCAGCAGAACGCCGCCAAGTACTACAAGGACTATAACAAGGCCAAGACCGCCGAGGAGATGCTCACCATCCAGCTGGAAAAGGGCCGGAAGGAATTGGATTATCTCAACAGCGTGCTGGAGGCCATCTCCCTGGCCGAGGGGGAGCGGGATCTGGCGGAGATCCGCCAGGAGCTGGCCGACACCGGCTATCTCCGCGCCGGCAAGACCGCCAAGCAGCGCAGCAAGCGGGTCTCCTCCAAGCCCATGGAGTTCCTGTCCACCTCCGGCCTGCGCATCTCGGTGGGCAAGAACAACAGCCAGAACGACCTGCTCACCTGCAAGCTGGCGGGCAAGGG
>CALWVX010000016.1 GCA_944385065.1 uncultured Oscillospiraceae bacterium
CGGTCCACCAGGATCTTCCGCCGGCACAGGGGGACCACAAAGGGGGCCATTCCCCCGGTGGCCACCACGGTGGTGGGGAAGCCCAGCTCCTCCTCCACCCGGTCCAGCATGCCGTCCAGCATGGCGGCGGTGCCGTACATGATGCCGCTGCGCATGCAGTCCACCGTGTTCTTTCCGATGACCCGCCGGGGCCGGTCCAGCCGGATGCCCGGCAGCTGGGCGGTGCGGGAGGTGAGGGCCTCCAGGGAGACCCGCACCCCGGGGATGATGCAGCCCCCCAGATAGGTGTTCCCCTTTCCCACCACCTCGATGGTGGTGGCGGTGCCCAGATCCAGCAGGGTCAGGGGGGGCTCGAATTCCGCCAGGGCGGCCACGGCGATGACAATCCGGTCGCTGCCCACCTGGGAGGGGGCGTCCATCTGGATGTTCAGCCCGGTCTTGATCCCCGGCCCCACCACCATGGGCTCCCGGCCGGTGAGCTTCATGATGCCGGTGCTCACCGAGTTGAACACCGGGGGCACCACCGAGGAGATGATGCAGCCGTCCACGTCCCGGGGGCTGACCTCGGACAGGGCCAGAATGTTCTTGATGTCCACCGCGTACTGGTCGGAGGTCTTGATGTGGTCGGTGGCGATGCGGGACTCGAAGACGATCTTTCCCTCCCGGATCCCCCCGATGACCACGTTGGAGTTTCCAATGTCAATGGCAAGGAGCATAAACGGTTCACCTCTGCGGGCGCGGCGCGCCCTCGTTATCTCTGGGGGCCCGGGACCCGGGCGGTCAGCCCCATGGAGCCTGTGACGTGGAGCAGGGCCTTTCCGATGGCGGTGACCAGCACCGCGGCGGCCACGGCCTCGGGCACGCCGTTGGCGCCCACTACGCCCATGATCGCCCCCAGCACCGCCTCCATGGCGATGTTCTTGGCGGCCGCGTACTCAGGACTGAGGAGCACATAGATGCTGCCCATCACCAGACCGGTGTTGACCAGCGCCCCCGCCACCCCCACCACGGGCAGGGCGATCAGGTCGCTGACCCGCAGCTTCTTCAGGGCGATCCACAGCCAGCCGGACACCACGCCGATCAGGATCCGGCACCCCAGGGCGATCCAGATGGTCTTCACCGCCCCCGCGGCGGTCTCCGCCAGGACCGGGGAGAAGGCGAAGGACAGGACGCTGGGGGCCACGCTGTTGGTCCACATGGAGCACAGGCCGAACACGCCCCCCAGGATGCCCCCCGCCATGGGGCCCAGCAGCACCGCCCCGACGATGACGGGGATGTGCAGGGTGGTGCCCTTGATCAGGGGCAGGGGGAGCAGGCCGATGCCGGTGGCGTTGAGGAAAATCTCAATGGCCACCAGCAGCGCCAGCATCGCCAGCCAGCGGGTGTCTTTCTTCCGGGTTTTCATATTCAATTCCCTCCTGCTGCCGCTCCTCTCCCGGAGGATGCAGCGCAATTTTGGGGGGCGGGCGGACCCGCCCTCCCTTCTGGGACATTATATCCGCTTCCCGCCCCCAATGCAAGGGGTGCGCAACATAAAGCAATATTTTCGCAAGGCTTTACAGTCCGGGACAAACCCGATATAATAGGTCTGACTTTCAACGCCAAACCGACAGGAGAGATCGCCATGCTCACAGGAAAGACCGTTCTGCTGGGAGTGACCGGGGGAATCGCCGCCTACAAGGCGGCCTGTCTGGCCTCCGCCCTGCACAAGCTCCACGCCGGCGTGGAGGTGGTGATGACTGAGCACGCCACCAAATTCGTCGCTCCCCTCACCTTCGAGCAGCTCACCGGCCGGCGGTGCATGGTGGACACCTTCGACCGGAACTTCAGCCACCAGGTGGAGCACATCGCCCTGGCCGACCGCACCGATCTGGTGCTCATCGCCCCGGCCACCGCCAACGTGTGCGCCAAGCTGGCCCATGGGCTGGCCGACGACATGCTCACCACCACCGTGCTGGCCTGCACCTGCCCCAAGATCATCGCCCCGGCCATGAACACCAACATGTACCAGAACCCGGTGACCCGGGACAATCTGGACATCCTGCGCCGCTACGGCTGGGAGGTGATCGCCCCCGACAGCGGGCACCTGGCCTGCGGCACCACCGGCCCGGGCCGGATGCCCGAACCGGAGGTCCTGCTCCAGCACGTCCTGCGCGTCCTCGCCCTGCCCCACGATCTGGAGGGGAAGCGGGTGCTGGTCACCGCCGGCCCCACCCAGGAGGCCCTGGACCCGGTGCGCTATCTCACCAACCACTCCACCGGCAAGATGGGCTATGCCCTGGCCCGGATGGCCATGCTCCGGGGGGCTCAGGTCACCCTGGTGACCGGCCCCACCGCCCTGGAGCCGCCCCCCTTTGTGGAGGTGGTCCCCGTCGTCTCCGCCCAGGACATGTTCCAGGCGGTCACCAGCCGGCAGGACCAGGCCGACCTGATCTTCAAGGCGGCCGCCGTGGCCGACTACACCCCGGTGGACTACCACGACGACAAGGTGAAAAAAAAGGAGGGGGATCTGTCCATCCCCCTGAAGCGCACCCGGGACATCCTCCAGCACCTGGGGGACCACCGGCGGCCGGGCCAGGTGATCTGCGGCTTCTCCATGGAGACCCGGGACATGCTGGCCAACAGCGCCGCCAAGCTGGAAAAGAAGCATGTGGACATGATCTGCGCCAACAACCTGAAGGTAGCGGGGGCCGGCTTCGGCACCGACACCAACGTGATCACCCTCATCACCCGGGAGGGCGCGGAGGAGCTGCCCCTCCTGTCCAAGGAGGAGGCCGCCGGCCGGATCATCGACAGGGCTCTGACCCTGCTGGAGGGCCGCTGACCCCCGACGATACAGACGCGGCGCCCGCTCAAAGCCTGAGCGGGCGCCGCCTTTTTCACCCCTCCATGTGCCGCCCCAGAAAGGCGGCGATGGACTGGGCCAGCTTGTACTCCACCTCTCCCCCGGCCAGCTGGTCCGGGGCCCCGGCGAAGAGAACGCAGCCCAGCACGTCCCCCTCGGACAAAATGGGGGCCGCGATGGCCACGGCGTACTTCTCGCTGTCGTCGCACAGCGGGACAGCGGGTTCTCCCTCCCGGTGCTGGTAAATCTGCCGCCCCTCCATCAGCTGCTCCAGCTGCCGGGAGATCCGCCGGTCGGCCAGCTCCCGCCGGGGCACGCCGGCCGAGGCGATGCAGCTGTCCCGGTCGGTGATCACCGTCAGCCGTCCGGTGGTCCGGTGCAGGGTGTCGCACAGCTGGCCGGCGAACTCCGCCACCCCGCCCATAAGGGAATATTTTTTAAAAATGACGCCGCCGTCCTTGTCGGTGTAAATCTCCAGGGGGTCGCCTTCCCGAATGCGCATGGTGCGCCGGATCTCCTTGGGGATCACCACCCGGCCCAGATCGTCGATGCGTCTGACAATGCCCGTCGCTTTCATCTATCTGCTGCCTCCTGTGGTTAAACTTGCTTTGACATGGGTTATTATCCGCAGGATTTGCCAGCGTATGCGAAAATTCGGCTGGCTTTGTTTACCAAATTTCCCGCCGGACACAGCAGCCGGCCGCCGCGGAGCAACCTCCGCCGGCGGCCGGCTGTCCTTCTCTGCGGCGGGAACCGCGGAGGCTCACCCGGTGGTCACTCCCGGTTCTGGGGGATGTCGGGCAGACTGAAGGGCGCGTCATACCATTATGTCCTGCCCGGGCCTCTTTCCACCGCTCGGATGAGCCTCATAACATCCTCCAGCGTCCGCTGATAGTTTTCTCCGCTTTTATGGGCATATTGAGAAAAATCCACAGCTTCTCTGTCAATTCCAAACATCGCTGTCACACCCAACTCATATGCCGCCTGCGCACCTTCCGCAATTCCCCCCACAATGGCGACCAGTGGAATTCTGCGGGCACTGGTGCGCCGGGCCACGCCTGAGATGACTTTGCCGCGTACGCTCTGGCTGTCGATGCGCCCCTCGCCTGTGATAACCAGATCGGCGCCGTTCAACATGCGGTCAAATTCCACCAGATCCAGCACCGCCTCGATTCCGGGCTTCAGTTCTGCGTTCAGAAACGCCATACAGCCCGCCCCCATGCCGCCGGCGGCACCTCCTCCCGGAACGGCGGCCAGCGAATGCCCCAGCTCCCGCTGAAAAATACTGTCCAGAACCGAGAGCCCCCGGTCCAGCCGCTCAACCATAATCGGATCAGCCCCCTTCTGGGGGGCAAACAGATGGGCCGCACCCTGGGGGCCGCACAGGGGCGTATCCACATCGCACATGGCGGCAACTTGTATTCCCCGGAGCCGACGCTTCAATCCGGCCAGATCAATGTGTCGGATGTCCGACAGGGTCCCGCCTGTGGGCACAAATTCACTTCCATCTTCCCGATAGAAGCGGGCCCCCAGCGCCGCGGCGCAGCCGCAGCCCCCGTCATTTGTGGCGCTTCCGCCCAGCCCAAGCAGGATCTGTGTGCACCCATGGCTCACCGCGTGGTCTATCATCTGCCCCACGCCAAACGTCGTCGTCCTTTCCGGATTTTTCCGCTTCCCCGCCAGAGGCAGTCCCGCCGCGGCAGCCATCTCGATTACCGCCTTGTCTCCAACCCGCGCATATCCGGCGCGCACGGTTTCTCCCAGATAGGGACCGCTAACCTCAACCTCCACGGGAACCGCCTGAACGGCCTCTATAAAACACGACACCGTCCCCTCTCCCCCGTCGGCCACCGGAATTGTTACAACCTGGCAGTCCGGGAAAAAGCGGGGAATCGCCCTTCTGGCAATCTGGCAGATTTCCAGACTGGACAGCGTACCTTTGAAGGAGTCGGACACAACAACACATTTTTTCATGACTCTACATTCCTACCGATTGACTACATGGATGGGGGCCCCTGCCAGATAGGCTTTGGCATTGGACACCGCGCAGTCCATGATGCGCTGGCGGCTCTCTTTGGGCGCCCAGGAGATATGCGGTGTGATGATGCAGTTTTTCGCCTTCAACAGCGGGTTGTCCCCCCGGATCGGCTCTGTGTCCACCACGTCCAGGCCGGCAGCTCCCATTTTCCCGGAATTCAGCGCATCGGCCACATCCTGCTCATGGATCAGCTGTCCCCTGGCATTGTTGATCAGGATCACACCGTCCTTCATCTTGCTGATTGCCTCCCGATTGATGAATCTGGTGTTCTCCGCAGTCAGGTTGCAGTGCAGCGTGATCACATCGGCTCGGGCATACAGCTCATCCAGATCAACATATTCCGCAATCTCCCGTCCTGTGTCGTTCGGATACAGGTCATGGGCAATCACCTTCATTCCCAATGCCCTGGCAATACGCCCCTCCGCCTGGCCAATTCGCCCGAAGCCGATGATCCCCATCGTCTTGCCCTCCAGCTCGATGAGGGGGTAATCCCAATAGCACCAGTCGATACTCTTCTCCCATTTCCCCTCCCGGACCGACTGGCTGTGGTGCCCGATATGGTGACAAATCTCTAGCAGCAGGGCAATGGAAAACTGGCTGACCGACGCGGTGCCGTAGGCCGGCACATTGGTCACAGGAATCCCTTTCTCCCTGGCATACTGATAGTCCACCACATTATAGCCTGTCGCCAGCAGGCTGATCATCTTCATGCCGGGGCAGGCGTCTATCACCTGTCTGCTGATAGGCGTTTTATTGGTGTAGACAATTTCTGCATCCCCAATTCGGCGAATGATCTCCGTCTCGTCCTGAACCGGGGTGCGGTCATATACCGTCAGCTCTCCCAGTTTTCCCAGCTCGCTCCAGCTGAGATCACCGGGGTTTTCGGTATAGCCGTCCAGTACTACAATCTTCATATCAATCCTCTACCTCCTTACCGCGTGTTTTCCCTGGGTCAGTCCTCCAGCATTGCCCACGCACGTTTGATCACCCGTTTTGTGTTTGCCAGCACAATCTCCTCATCCTCACCCGGGCGCAGAGTCACTTCCAGGGACAGGACATAGGGATCCTCTGCCCGGAAAAATCCCTCCTGCTTGAGAACACGGAAGAAATCCAGCAGTTCCAGGGTATCATTGGCACTGTTCGGATAACCGAAGCGCGGATGCAGGTCTCCATACCCGGCACACTCTTTTCTCACAACGGCATTTCCGATGTGGAAGTGCGTAATATAAGGGCGTAAAACCTGCACCACAAAGCGGCTTGTCTCATAAGTCGTGGGGAAATGGCTCAAGTCGGCCAGAAGCCCGAAATTGGGGTGGGTTGTCCGCATATCGGCCGCAAATCTGGCCGCATAGGGCGCCGGACCGATCAGCGCGGCTTTGTCCATATCAAAGTCAAAGACTTCCAGTTCGACGGTCATGTTTTTGGTCCGGGCATAATCGCACAACGTGCGTGTTGTCTTCAGCAGCTGCTGATAGGCCTGATCTCTGGTGCTTTCTTCCCATTTTCCCGCCAGAAACGCAATTCCGCGGGCCCCCAGATATTCGGCCTCGTCAATTGCCTCCAGCAGCGTCGCCTCCGCCTTTTTCCGCTCAGTCTCATCCAGCGCGTTCGGATTGAGTTTCGGTCCCAGGAGCCGCGGCTGCGCGCCATAGCAGACTTTCAGGTGGCTTTGTTCCAAAATGCGCTTCGCCTTTTCATTTTCCTCCGCGCTTCCGAACCCTTTCAGCTCAATCACATCAAAAAAGTCATCCTTGGCTATGGCGGTCAGCGATTCCATGGGATCCCGCAGCGGGTAACTCATCCACTGAATCGTCCCAATTTGAAAATATTTATGAATCGAGGATTGCATCTGTGAATAGACCTTCCTTTCCGTCCTTTTGCTTATTCTGCTGCCATCGAAATCCCGTTCTCCCGGGAATCGTCAAACGGCCCGGTCTCTTTTTTCCACTCCGCCTGTTCCCGGAAAAATTCAAACAGCACGCCGAGATGCGCGCGGATCAGGTTGTACAGCGCCTGATCCGAGATACGCAGATAGGAGCTGTGAAGTCTCATATCAGTATCCTCCCGGACTCCCACCCAATAGAAAGCGCCGGGAATCTTCTGCAGAAAATATCCAAAATCCTCCGCTGTCATATAGGGGTGCGCCGTCTGCCACAGCGCATCTCTGCCGCAAAAACCTCGTATGCCGCGCCTGGCCAGCGCCGCCATCTTCTCATCGTTGACCGTGGCGTCATAACTCCGGATCCAGCGAATCTCAGCTTCCGCACCGTTCATGCTGCATACGTCCTCGCCGATCCGGCAGATCAGCTGCTGCAGCATCTGCCGCGTCTCCGGCGTCAAGGTTCGGACTGTCCCCTCCAGCTCAACGGTATCTGGAATAATATTCCGGCGCTCTCCTCCGGAAATGCGCCCGAAGGAGACTACCGCGCTCTCAGACGGCGGCAGACGCCGCGCGACAGCGGAGTTGACTGCCAGCACCATTTCACAGGCAATGGGAATCGGGTCGATCGTCTCGTGGGGAGCCGCCGCGTGCCCGCCTCTCCCCACGACCCGGATCTTGAAATTATCCACGGCGGCCATTGCGGGGCCTGACACAACAGCGACTTTCCCCAGGGGAAGTTCGGGAAACATATGCGCGCCGAAAATCGCCTCCGCATCCGGGTTCAGCAGCGCTCCGTCCCGGATCATGGGAACCGCCCCGCCTGTCGGGCCGTTCTCCTCCGCAGGCTGAAAAATCAGTTTGACCGTACCGGGCAGCATATCCCGCATTTCCGCCAGAATCTCTCCCACTGCCAGCACGCCCGCCGCGTGGAAATCATGTCCGCATCCGTGCATCAGTCCCCTGTGGACGGACGAATAGGGAAGCCCCGTCTTTTCCTCCAGTTCCAACGCATCCATGTCACCGCGCAGCGCCACAACAGGGCCGTCCGGCGCGCCGTGCACGACGGCGACAACTCCGTATCCGCCCACCTCCTGCTGAAATTCAATTCCAGCGCGGCCCAGGCGTTCGGCAATCCATTTGGAGGTCTCAATCTCAGAACCCGACTGCTCGGGATGGCTGTGCAGCCAGTGCCGCGCCTGACAGAACTGCTCAAAATGACAATCCAGAAGCTCCTGTGCTCTTTTCTTTATCATATCATAATTCGGCATCCGCTCCACCCCCTTTTCCCAATTTTTAAATTTGATATCGTCCGATATAATATCCTTCGGAAATGGCTTCCGCCATTCCTCTGGCCTGTTTTCAGTCTCCGGCCTCATACACCCGCTCGACACAGGAGGAATTCAGCGCCGCGCGGTACAAGCTGTCATCCGCCTGATAGCCGACCGCCAGCAGCACGCTGTCCGCAGGCAATTGGAGTTCCTCGCCGTCTTTTTCCACAAAAACCGCCCCATCCAGGATTTGCGTCACCTTACATCCCGGGGTGACCTTCACGCAGCGCTCCTCCAGCTGGTGCAGCAGGGTCGCACGAATCGACGGGTGGTCGCCGGGCAGCACCTCCGGCATGGACTCTACCACATGAACCTGCTTGCCCTGATCGGCCAGCAGCCAGGCGGCCTCCATTCCAACTTTGCCCGCCCCGATGATCACAACGCTGCGGCCCAGTCTGCTGTAATCGAACCCTTCAAAAATATCTCCCGCCTTGTAGACCGTTTCTCGCTCCACGCCTGGAATCGGCGGAATGCTCGCCTTGGCTCCCACGGCCGTCACAACCACGTCAAAAGACTCCCGGGCCAGGAACTGCGGCAGCTGGTCGGCTTCCAATGCGCATCCCAGCCGCACCTCAATGGGGCGGGCCGAAATTTCCCGCCGATAATACTCCAGCAGCATCCTGGTTCGATATTTGAACGGGGGCGCCGAGGCCTTGATCAGCTCTCCCCCGAGCCGTTCTCCCTTTTCCACCAGCGTCACCTTATGCCCCTGATCGGAGGCCTGAATCGCCGCCTCCATCCCCGCCGGTCCGCCGCCGATAATCAGCACGTTTCGGGAAACCGGGGCTTTGGGCATCGTCAGATCCCGAAACTCTCTCAGCAGCCCGGGATTTACCGTGCACACCAGGTTTGTCCCCGCCAAGGTGTGCTTATGACAGGTCATGCAGCCGATGCACGGGCGGATCTGTTCTCCGGTCTGCGGTTTCAGCCCCCAATGCGCGTCTGCCAGAAACGCCCGGCCGATGGCCACCATGTCCGCCTTCCCTGCCTGGAGAATGTCCTCCGCATCCGCCGGCTCCACAATCCCCGCCGCCGCGATCACCGGCACTTTCACCTCGTTTTTGATGCGCTCGGCCAGCGGAACCAGACAGTTTTTCTCATCATACATGGTCGGAACACATTCATACGGCGTATATCTGTGGTTGGGAACGGTGCTGGAGGTGGCCGACACATGGAGGTAATCGACCCCCATCTTCTCGATCAGCCGGGCAATCTGAACCGACTCCTCTGGGGAAACCCCGCCGTCCATCACCTCGAACGCGCTCATCTTGAATCCGATGATAAAGCGGTCTCCGCAGGACTCTCGAATGGCCTCCACCACCATCCGCGGAAATCTCAGCCGGTTTTCCAGGCTGCCGCCGAACTCATCGGTGCGCCGATTGGTGGCAGGAGAGATAAACTCATTCAGCAGGTAGCCATGGCTCCCGTGGACTTCCACACCGTCAAAGCCGGCCCTCTGGGTCCGAATCGCCGCCGTCCGCCAGTCCTCCACCAGCTCCAGGATCTCGTCCTTTGTCAGTGCGTGGGGGATTTCCTTGTACAGGGGGCTCTCGATGGCCGAAGGCGCCAGACAGGGCTTGTGCGTGACCGCGCTGGCCGCCCGCCCCCCGTGGAGCGCCAGCTGCATCACAATCCGGCTGTCAAATCCATGTACACTGTCCGCCAGCCTTGCCAGCGCGGGGATAATCCGGTCAGAATAAATCTGCATGGAAGGGATCCAGGTATACCCCTCCTTGACCGCAGTCAGTTCAGGGATAATGAGGCCGGCGCCGCCCCGGGCGCGCTCCTCCAGGTAAATGCTGCACCGGTCGGTCAACGTGCCGTCCATCAGATTGCTTCGGGTCCCCATCGGAGCCAGCACAATCCGGTTCCTCACCTTTTTCCCCGCCAGCGTAATTGGCTCGTACATCTTTTTCCATCTATTCATCATCATTACCGCCTTTGTCTCCTATCATCAGGCGAGCTTGAGCAGCCGCTTCACATTTTTTCCCATCACAAGCTCCATCTCTTCCGGACTCAGCTCTGCCAGACGCACTTTCTCCATTTCCGGCAGCGGGTGGATGGAGGGAGCGTCGCTCCCAAATATGACGCGCTCAGCCCCAATGGTTCGGACCGCCAGCCTGATTTTTTCATGAAACGGCATGGCCGTCGTTCCCAGAATGATGTTTGGGTGCTTTTTCGCCAATTTGATCGCGTCATCCACCCAGCCGACCTGCAGCCCCATGTGGTCCATGATAATGGTGGCCTCCGGGTAATCGTCCGCCAGTTCCGCAATCTGAAAGGGAGTGCTGTAGGGGGCGTGGCCGGAGTGAACCAGGATGGGGATTCCATAGTCAATGCACTGCTCCACCACCCGAGCCGTATATTCCCGGTTGGGGTAAAACGAGTGAAACAGCGGGTGGAACTTCATTCCCAAAAAGCCATACGTCTCAACCAGCTTTCTCAGCTCATCCACGGCCTTTTTCGGGTCCAGGATGGGATTGATCCAGGCAAACGGGAAAAATCTGTCTCGGTGCGGTCCGATGGCCCGCGCCATGCCGAAATTATCTGGAAGAATTTCCGTGCCGGGAAACACGATCGCCTTGGCGATTTCATAGCGATCCATGATTCTCAGCATTTCAGAGAGATACCCCTCCCGCTGGCGATTCAGATGAACGTGGCAATCAATGATTTCCATATTTTACTCCTTTGTCTCCGGAACGATCTCCCGATGGCGCATCTGCCTGATCAAATCGACAATCTTGTCCAGCAGGAACAGGCAGGAACAAACCCCAAATACCGGCAGCGCAAGATAGGCCAACCCTGTAGGCCATCTCAGCGTGGTGTAATAAAGCCCCATCCTGAGCTGAGCCACGATCACACCGTTATAGGCCAGCACAGCGGCCACCACAAAAAACAGAATTCTCGTCACCAAATTGACCACCAACTGTATCCGTTTCGGCATCATGTTCACCAGAAAATCCACAATCAAATGGTCGCCCCGGTGAACCACCACCGCTCCGCCCAGCAGCATCGTCCAGCTTGACAGCAGCACGCACAGATCATTTGTCCACAAAAGAGATTTTCCAAAGACACTGCGCAGGATAATCTCCACCATACTGACTGCAAAAATCACAAAGAAGCACAGCGCCGCTCCGGACAGTAAAATCCGGTCCAGCGTATCCAACCATTTTTTCATATCGAAGCCTTCTCCCTCCATCTTTATGAGGCGCCCATGACGAGTTCAGGCAGGAACGTCGAGAGCGTGGGCACATAAGTGATGACCATGAGACACAGGATAAACGCCACAATGTAGGGCAGCACAGCCCTGGTCAGACTGGCAAAATCCACTTTGGCGATTTTGCATTCCACATAGAGCAGCGCACCCACCGGCGGGGTAAGCAGCCCGATCATCAGGTTCACCACCACGATCACACCAAAATGAATGGGATCCACGCCGATGTCAATGGCAATCGGCATCAAAACCGGCATAAAAATCGTAATGGCCGGAATGGCGTCCATCAGCATTCCCACAAACAGCAGCAGAATATTGACAAACAGAAGAAATACTGCGGGGGACAGGTGCATCTCTGCCACACAAACAGACAGGAGATCCGCCACCCGCTCCACCGAAATAAACCAAGTAAAAATCCCGACCATCCCAAACAGCGCCATGAGGGAAGATGCAAAGAGGGTGGTTTTTTTGAATACATCCACCAGAACCTTGACGGTCAGCGTCCGGTAGAAGAACATTCCAACCATCAGCACATAGAAGGAAGCCAGAATGGATACTTCCGTAATCGTCACAAAGCCGGAAAATACCCCCGCCACAATAATGACCGGCGCAACCAGAGCCAGTGCGGCGTCCCGCAGCAGGCGCCCGAACTCTCTGATGTCTTTTTTCTCCTTGTGCACCACAATGTCCATCTTGCGCATATACAGCGCGGACACCACAACGAGCGCCACTGTGAGAAGCACTCCGGGCAGCACGCCTCCGATCAACAGCCGACCCGTGGAAATGTTGCAGAGCATAGCCAAAAACACCATGGGAATGCTGGGCGGAATAATCGGACCCAGAATGGAGGCGGAGCAATTCACTGCAGCCGCAAAATTTTTGGGATATTTTTCTTTCTCCATCTCCGGGATCAAGACCGAGGACACCGCGCTGCAGTCCGCCGGCGCCGAACCGGAAATACAGGCGATCAACATGTTGACAAAAATAGCCGCATAGGCCAGTCCACCCTTGAAGCTCCCAATAAAGAACTTGGTTAAATTGATGACTCGGTGGGTCATGCCAGAAGCGTTCATCAGTTCTCCCACCAGCATAAAAAACGGGATTGCCAGAAGGGAATAGCTGCTAAGTCCCTGGACCATGGTGGACGCGACCAGATTCAAGGGGGCGTTTCCACTGATCAACAGGTAGATGATGCTCGCCAGACCCATGGAAACAAAAATTTCCAGACCGGCAAACATAAATACGAACATCAGCAAGAAAATCGGTATCAGAATCAAAAATATCCCTCCTAATATCCAGCCGAAAGTAAGATCTTACTTTCGGCTGGATTGTTTCGCTGTGACTCAACTGTCCTGATAGGCTTCCTTAAACTCCTTCACCGCCGCATAGGCGCCTTCTGCCCACGCTTCGCCGTCCAGGTCCTCGTACAGCGTGCTCAATTCCTGCTGAATCGAGGGGATGTCAATTTCTACATATTCCATCTCTGTCTTCAAAAACTCAAAGGACTCCTCAATTTGGGCCGTCGTCAGTTCGTCGCCAACCTTTGTCGCCTCGGCGGCACAGTCGATCATCATTTGCTGCTGCTCCGGCGTCATATCCTGCCAAATAGCCTCAGATATACAGAAGATGGGGACGTCCCGAATATAATCGGTGCGCATAAGATAATCCTGAACCTCAAACAGGCTGCTGTTCTGCA
Source organism: uncultured Oscillospiraceae bacterium (assembly GCA_944385065.1). Taxonomy (GTDB): domain Bacteria; phylum Bacillota; class Clostridia; order Oscillospirales; family Oscillospiraceae; genus Lawsonibacter. The sequence continues at coordinate 13,004 of CALWVX010000016.1, forward strand.
CGGTGATGAAGTCGGCCTCCTGGGCATCCACCGTATTTTGCCGCAGGGACATATATAGGTCATTGAGCGAGATCACAATCGGCTGCGCTCCCAGGGCCTGCATGGTGCGCTGGACCACCACAGACTCCGCCGTCCGGATTTTGAGGCCCTCAAAATCATCGACAGTTTCAATCGGGCGGTTCGCAGTCAGCTCCCGGGGAGGCGCAACCCCCTCCGCATAAAAGACCCGCACGCCGGTGGCTTCGGCAGCTTCGTCAAACCACTGCTGCGCCGTCTCGGACTTTAAAAAGGCCTGTAGCTCCTCATCGTTGTCCCAAAGGAAAGGCGCAGAACACACATTGAACATGGACGCTCCTTCCAGCGCTCCGTACATGGAAATTCGCGTGTGAACCATTTCAATCGTCCCTGCGTTCATTCCCGTCAGCATTTCATTAATCGTACCCAGAGCGGAGTTATTAAAGCTCTGGGCGGTAATCGTGCCTTCGCTGGCCTCGTCGATCAACTCCACAAACCGCTCTACGGTAGCGGTTGCCGGATTGGCATCCTCCCAGATACTCCCGATTTTAAGGGAGTATGTCTGTGCCTCCGGCGTTCCGGAAGCTGTTCCCCCGGCCGGTTCGGAATTGCATCCTGCCAGCACTGCGGCCATCATCGCCATACACAAAAGGATACTGAGCGTCTTTTTCATGATTACCTCCTAAAATTTGTAAAACTGATCGTGGACTGCGGCTGAGTACAGTTTCCCCCCTTTCTTTCAGATTCTTTCTCTCTGCTTCACTTCGGTGTCCATCCTCGCACATCCCAAAGAGCTCAGGCCGCCTGCTTCTCCCCGGTCATTGCTCTTCGCCCCGAGGATCGGACCTTTCTCTGTATTCCCGGAACGCCTGGACTGCACGATGCGCGTAATTGTTCAGGTCGCCGCTGTCACTCCCAAAGATCACATAGCTGTATCCTCTGTCATACAGCGCTTCGGCCGCCTGTGCATTTGCCGCTACGCTGCCCAGCAGCTTCTTCTCCCTGAGAACAATCCGTTCAATTTCCCGAATTTTTGCCTGGACATGCTCGTCCGCCGGATTGGCAAAATACCCCATGTTGGTGGACAGGTCCATGGGACCGATGAAAATGCCGTCCAGATCGGGAATCTGGCACATCTCCTCCACGTTATCCGCGCCCTCCAGGGTCTCAATCGCCACCATCACCAAAATTTCCTGATTGGCAAGCCGCAGATAATTTCCCCGGTTTTTTCCAAAGCCGCACGCCCGAGGGCTTCCGGCGATCCCGCGAATTCCTTCGGGGGGATATTTACAGGCCCGGACCGCATCTTCCGCCTCCTTCCTGGTGTTGACATATGGAATATGCACTCCATACGCCCCGCAATCCAACAGCCTCTTGATGGCAACAAAATCATTCCAGGGGGCCCGTACCATCGGCATGCAGGGGTATGCCTGCACCGCTTGAATGATGGGATATAAGTTGATCGGGTCAATCGGGGCATGCTCACAGTCGATTACCACCATATCATACCCGGACTGCGCAATGATCTCGGCAGCCAGCGGGCTTGCCAGCTGAAGCCAGCAGGCGGACAGCTGTTTTCCCTCCTTCAGCTCCCGCTTCCACTGATTGACAAACTCCTTGCTTTCCTTCACTTCAGTTCACCTCATTTCTTCTGTCTGCTGATTGATCGGTTCGCCAGGCGCCAGGCGCGGGCCGGACCCGGCGCAGTCTTATCTCTCATCCCGCAGTTCCTGTACCGCCGCTTTCAGCCTGGTACACCCCTCCACTATGCTTTCAAAACTGCTCGCATAGCTCATTCTGAGGTACCCCTCTCCGCTGGCTCCAAAGACGCTGCCGGGCACCATGGCAATCTGATATTTTTCCAGCAGATATTCACAGACGAACTCAGAAGATTTTCCAAGCTCCCTGACATTCAGGAAAATATAGAACGCGCCTTCGGGACATGCACAGCTGACTCCCTCTATCTCATTGATCGCCTTCACCGCATAATCTCTGCGCCGCCGATACTCTGCCACCATCCGGTCCACTTCTCCCGACTCCTGTCGAAGGGCCGCCAGCGCCGCTTTCTGGACAAAGGAGGCCGCGCAGGTGGTATTTTGCTGGTGCAGCTTATTAATGGCGGTGATCCACTCCTCCGGCGCCGCAATGTACCCGACTCGCCACCCCGTCATGGAATACGCCTTTGAAAATCCATTCAGGGTAAAGGTTCGCTCCTGCATTCCAGGCAGACTGGCAATGCTGACGTGCTTTTTCTCCCCGTAGACCAGGCGCTCATAAATTTCATCGGAAATCACCAGCAAATCATGCTGAATTGCGATCTCGGCCAATCCCCGCAGGACCTCTTCCGAGAGGACGCTTCCGGTTGGATTGTGCGGTGTAGTAATAATGATTGCTTTTGTTTTGTCTGTAATCTTGGCTCTGATCTCATTTAAATCCGGCTGATAGCCATTTTCCTCCTTCAGCTGGTAGGAGACCGGCACGGCCCCCAGAAATTTGGGAATATTCAGATAGTTGATCCAAACCGGATCTGAAATCAGAATTTCATCCGACTCATTCAGCACGGCGCACAGCACGTCAAACACGCCTTCGGACAGACCCACGGAAACCAGGATGTTCTGGAAGGAATAGTGACATCCATTGTCCCGATTCAGTTTCTCCGCAATGGCGCGGCGCAGCTCCAAATCCCCGAAGTTGGAGGTATAAAACACATCGCCATGCTGAATACTCTCCACTGCCGCCTTTTTGATATATCCCGGCGTGTCAAAATCCGGCCGGCCAATTTCAAAATGAAAAACCTTTTTCCCCTGGCGCTCCAGTTCCAAGGCCCTCTCATTGATTTTTCGAATGCCCGAAGGGGCCAGTCGTCCCATTCGATCCGCCAATTTATCCTTGTTCATATTAAAATTCACTCCTCTGTTTCAACACGATGTCCGCTGCCCGCCGCTCTTTTTGTCTATTTTGAATATTTTTTGTTTTCTGTTTCTGATTTTATCAGCGTTTATGCCCATTGTAAAATTGGTTTTTCGGCGCTATCTTATAAGAAATATTTATTGGATCTGGAGGGCTTTCTATGACGAAAGGGCAGTTGGACGCTTTTTGGCATACCGTGCGCCTGGGGAGCATCACCCGAGCCGCCGAACTCCTGTACATTACCCAGCCGGCTCTCAGCCAGCGCATCCGCCAGTTGGAAGAGGAACTGGGCTATCCCCTTCTGATCCGAAAAAAGGGCGGCCACCATGTGGAACCAACCGAGCAGGGAAAAGAGCTTTTTCCAATTGTTGAAAAGTGGCTGCAGCTATACGAGCAGAGCGTCAATTTGCGGAATCTGAACGTTTCAGCCTCACTGAATTTCGCCTCAGTCAACAGCATTGCCGCCACTTATATTCCCAGAGCATGCGATCTTTTCTTTGACCGTTTCCCCAACACGCAGGTATGCTTCCGCCAGAATTCCTCCTTGGAAATCTACCAACAGCTGGAGCAAAACCAACTTGACTTCGGAATCATTGCCGAGTCCCGATTTTCCAAAATTGTACAAACCCTGCCCTTGATTGCTGAGGAGTTCTGCATTGTCGCATCAGTTCACTTTTCTGAAAACACTGTGCTTCAAAATTCGGAGCTGGACGTCTCCCGGGAACTGCGGATTCCCTGGAACCAGGAAATCGACAGCTGGTATGATTTCTGGTTCGGAACCTCTCTTCGTCCCCGCCTGCTCACAACCACTCTGGACATCGTCGCCCACCTGGTCCTTCGGGAGGATTGCTGGGCGCTGATGCCGCTGAGCAACGCCCGTCTGCTGCAAAAAAACAATCCGTTTCTGAGAATTTACAGCATTGCCGTTCCTCCCCCGGAGCGCCTTATCTATGTACTCTGGCGCAACGACCAAAAAAAGACGGACTTGATCGTCTCCTTCCTCAACTGTCTTTTGGAAATGGCAGGCAGCATGGATGGAACCCGCGTGCTGCTGGAGCGGCCCGTGACCAACTCTGCCGCTTCCCAATAGGGATCTGAGGACAGTAGGCCGCTCTCCGCCTGTTCAAACGGCACCGGCTTTTACCTCAAGTTATCCTCCCAGGGGACAAACCCGCTGCTATGAGCGGGCGGCTCCAAAACAATAGCAGCCCGCATGGACTGCTGATCCATGCGGGCTGATTCCGTGTTTTGCGTTTTTACCATGCAAGCATATCGTGTGCCGGCGGCTCCCTGACACCGCGATCCCCCCGCCCGGGCACAAAAAAACTTCCGGCGCTTTTCTCCGACGTTCCATAGGGACAATTTATGAACCTACCCGTATAACTTAATATTTGTTCCTGTGGAGGGAGGCTGTGTTTCGGCA
>CALWVX010000017.1 GCA_944385065.1 uncultured Oscillospiraceae bacterium
GTTATCCTGCTGGTGGACGCCGCCGAGGGCCCCATGCCTCAGACCCGCTTTGTGCTGTCCAAGGCCCTGGAGCTGGGTCACCGGGTGATCGTGGTGGTGAACAAGATCGACCGTCCCGACCAGCGGGTGTACGAGGTCATCGACGAGGTGCTGGAGCTGCTCATGGACCTGAACGCCACCGACGAGCAGCTGGACTCCCCCATGCTGTTCTGCTCCGGCCGCCAGGGCACCGCCTCCGTCCAGCCCGACGAGGCGGGCAGCGACTTGAAGCCCCTGTTCGACACCATCCTGGAGTATATCCCCGCCCCCGAGGCGGATGTGGACGCCCCCTTCCAGATGCTGGTCTCCTCCATCGACTACAACGAGTTTGTGGGCCGCATCGCCATCGGCCGTATCGAGCGTGGCGTGATCAAGCAGAACCAGGAGATCGCCGTGTGCAACTACCACGATCCGGACGCCGCCCCCAAGAAGGCCAAGGCCACCGCCCTCTATGAGTTCGACGGTCTGGCCAAGGTCCCCGTCCAGGAGGCCACCGCCGGCAACATCATCGCCATGAGCGGCATCGGCGACGTGACCATCGGCGACACCATCTGCGCCCCCGACTGTGTGGAGCCCATCGAGTTCGTCAAGATCTCCGCCCCCACCATCGAGATGACCTTCTCCGTCAACGACTCCCCCTTCGCCGGGCGGGAGGGCAAGTTCGTCACCAGCCGCCAGCTCCGGGACCGGCTGTTCCGGGAGACCCTGAAGGACGTGTCCCTGAAGGTGTCCGAGGTGGAGAACTCCACCGACTCCTTCAACGTGGCCGGCCGGGGCGAGATGTCCCTGTCCATCCTCATGGAGACCATGCGCCGGGAGGGCTATGAGTTCCAGGTGTCTCCCCCCCGGGTGCTCTACCAGGAGATCGACGGGGTGAAGTGTGAGCCCATGGAGCGGCTGGTGGCCGACGTGCCCAACGATTACACGGGGGCGGTCATCAACAAGCTCCAGTCCCGGCGTGGCGACCTGCAGAACATGACGCCTGTGGGCAGCCGCACCAAGCTGGAGTTCATGGTCCCCTCCCGGGGCCTGTTCGGCTATCGCAATGAGTTTTTGACCGATACCAAGGGCGAGGGCATCATGGCCTCTGTCTTTGACCACTACGAGCCCATGAAGGGCGAGATTCAGCGCCGGTCCACCGGTTCTCTGGTTGCCTTCGAGACCGGCGAGGCGGTGACCTACGGCCTGTTCAACGCTCAGGAGCGGGGCACCCTGTTCATCGGCCCGGGCACCCCGGTGTACGCCGGTATGATCGTGGGCGAGACCCCCAAGGCGGAGGACATTACGGTCAACGTGTGCAAGAAGAAGCAGCTGACCAACATGCGGGCCTCCGGCTCGGACGAGGCCCTGCGTCTGACCACCCCCAAGCAGATGTCCCTGGAGCAGTGCCTGGAGTTCCTGGCCGATGACGAGCTGCTGGAGTGCACCCCGGAGAACCTGCGCCTGCGCAAGCGGCTCCTGGACCACGGCGACCGGATGCGAGAGGCGTCCAAGAAGAAGGGCTGAATGCGGTCAGAAGCGGCCGAAAACTCGTCAAATTAAAAACGTCTGGTATTCTATTGAAAGTAGAATACCAGACGTTTTGACATTTCCCGGGACATTGCCTTGCCTTTTTGGGCGGCGAAGGGTATAATAAATAGAACTATGACAGGGGCTTTTGCCTCTTAAAGGGGACTTTTGCCATGAAAGCAAAAACCAATCTGACCATGCTGTGCGACTTCTATGAGCTGACGATGGCCAACGGCTATTTTCAGACCGGTCTGAAGGACCGAATCTGTTATTTTGATGTGTTCTACCGCTCGGTTCCCGATCAGGGGGGATTCTCCATTGCCGCCGGACTGGCCCAGGTGGTGGAGTATATCCAGGAGCTGAATTTTGACGAGGAGGATCTGGCCTATCTCCGGAGCAAGGGCTGTTTCCGGGAGGAGTTTCTGGAGTTTCTGCGCACCTTCCGGTTTACCGGAGACATCTGGGCGGTGCCGGAGGGCACGCCTGTCTTTCCGGGAGAGCCGCTGCTCACCGTCCGGGCGCCGGCCATCCAGGCCCAGTTCATCGAGACGTTTCTGCTGCTCACCCTGAACCACCAGAGTCTGATCGCCACCAAGTCCAACCGGATTGTCCGGGCCGCCGAAGGGCGTCCGGTGGCCGAGTTTGGTTCCCGTCGGGCCCAGGGCTCCGACGGGGCCCTGCTGGGCGCCCGGGCCAGCTATATCGCCGGCTGTTCCGCCACCGCCTGTACCATGGCGGATCAGCGGTACGGCTCCCCCGCCACCGGCACCATGGCCCACTCCTGGGTGCAGATGTTCCCCGACGAATATACCGCGTTCAAGACTTACTGCGAACTCTATCCGGATAACGCCACGCTGCTGGTGGATACCTATAATGTGCTCAAGTCGGGTGTGCCCAACGCCATCCGGGCTTTTCAGGAGGTCCTTCTCCCCCGGGGCATCACCAAGTGCGGCATCCGCCTGGACAGCGGCGACCTGACCTATCTGTCCCGGAAGGCCCGGGAGATGCTGGATGCGGCCGGTCTGACCGAGTGCAAGATTGTGGCCTCCAACGCCCTGGACGAGTATATTATCCGGGATTTGGTGCGGCAGGGGGCCCGGATTGACTCCTTCGGCGTGGGCGAGAGGCTGATCACCTCCCGCAGCGAGCCGGTGTTCGGCGGCGTCTACAAGCTGGCCGCCATCGAGGACGACCAGGGAAACATCATTCCCAAGATCAAGATCAGCGAGAACCCCTCCAAAATCACCACGCCCCACTTCAAGAAGGTGTACCGCATCTTCTCCAAGGACTCCGGCAAGGCAGAGGCCGACCTGATCTGCCTCCACGACGAGCAGTTTGATTTCTCTCAGCCTCTGGAGCTGTTCGACCCGGACGCCACCTGGAAGCGGAAGGTGTTCACCAACATCGAAGCCCGGGAACTGCTGGTCCCCGTGTTCCAGGGGGGCGAGCTGGTCTATGAGGTGCCCGACCTCCAGGCCAGCCGGGCCTACTGCCAGCGGCAGGTGGACTCCCTGTGGGACGAGGTCAAGCGGTTTGAGAATCCCCACAACTACTATGTGGACTTGTCCCAGAAGCTGTGGGACATCAAGCAGGACCTGCTGGTCAGCCACGAGATGAAATGACGCCGGCGGCCCTGCCGCAGAGCCGAAAAACAGCCGCTGCCCTTCATGGGGCAGCGGCTGAAATTTTATTTCAGGGAGCCCTGCTCCCCTTGGGCAGAGTCCGGGATTCATGCCTGCCGTTCCCCTGCCTGAAAATGGTGAAAACCGGGAGCACCAACGGTTGCTCCCGGTTTTGAGTTCCGGATCAGACAATGCAGAGCGCCAGGGTCAGCAGAATCCAGAGGACCGCCACCCACTTGGTCATCTTGGCCAGCTTGGCGTCCACGCTCTTGGCCTTGTTTTTGGACAGGAAGGTGTCGGCACCGCCGGCGATGGCGCCGGACAGACCGGCGCTCTTGCCGGACTGGAGCATAACCACGGCGATAACGGCCAGGCCGAAGATGACCTGGATAACGGTGAGGACAAGATGCACAGTCTCCATTGATTTTCGTTCCTTTCAAGGCCCCTCAAAGGGGTGTAATCTCTCCATGTGGGCAGCTGACGCCCGAAAGTACAAAAAATTATACTATACTTTGGATGGAATTGCAAGTATTTAGGGAAATTTTTCTGACGGGAAAGCTTGGAATGAACTGGAAAGGAAGATTGACACATCTGTTAAAACTGTGCTAAAATAAAGTGAAATTCTCGGTGGAAAATGATAAAATTTTCCGGAAGAATGAATGCAGTCCAGAGGAGGAATGTGAACATGCGGACAATTGGGAGAAAATTGGTCGGGCTTGGCCTGACCGCGGCCATGCTGATGTCCATGGGCAGCGCGGCGGCGGCCAACAGCGCGGTCACCATTGTGCTGGATGGGGAGACCATTCAGGCAGGGGCCTATGTGGACGGCAGCAGCCGGACACAGGTGCCGCTGGAGATGGGAGAGGCGCTGGGCCTGACGGTCAGCGTGGATGGAGAGACGGTCTCTGTGTCCCGGGAGGGGCAGGAGCTCACCCTTCAGGTGGGGCAGACCGTCGGCGACACCACTGTGGCCGAGGGCTATCTGCCTCTGGCCTATGTGGCGGAGTATTTCGGCTACGGCATCGTCTGGGAGGGACAGACCGGTACGGTGCGCCTGAGTACGCCGGAGGCCGCCCAGACGGTGACCAAGCTGCCCATGATGACCTACGCTGAGCTGGAGTCCCTTATGGAGCAGCAGGCGGCCAAGTACCGCACCAAGGACAACGTGGTCCCCATGCTGTGGCAGGGCCTGCTGGAGATGGACGTGACGGTGGGCGAGGAGACCCGCACCGCCAAGCTCTATGTGCCGGAGGGGACGCCTCAGGGCGCCATGTTTGTGGTGATGAATGTGCCCGAGGGCGAGGACACCCTGACCTTTATGGAAGAGAGCGGCTGGATGGCCAAGGCGGATGAGGAGGGCCTGTGCCTGTTTGTGCTGGAGCCCAAGAGCGGCAGCTCCTGGGGAACCGCGCAGGAGGAGATGGACTATGTGAACGCCGCCGTGGCGGCCGCCCGGGCGGGCAAGTGGCTGCAGCCCGGCCCCAGCATCTATGTGGTGGGCTATGGCGAGGTGGGTTCCGACCTGCAGAAATATGCCATGGAGAACCCCATTGCCGTGGCGGCCTCTGTGTTCCTGGACGCCAGCCAGATCGACGAGAGCTATCTCCAGACCAACGGCGACGTGTCCTTTGACACCGACACCAAGACCTACGGCGTCACCCGCAAGGAAGTTCCCGTGCCGGTCAAGGTTGTGGGAGATCTGTCCGGGCAGGCCGAGGGTGTGATCGCCTATTGGCAGGCGGCGGCCCAGGACGAAAATGCTGTGGCCCGCTTTGCCCCCGAGGGGGAGGAGATCCTCCAGGCGGCGGTGGAGACCGACGGCCAGAGCTATGACTATACTGCCCAGGCTACCACCGATATGATCTGGGACTTTATGGGTCAGTTCTACCGTTACGGCGGCGGCGTGCTCTCCAATGCCATCTCCTGGAAGGTGGACTATGAGGCCATGGGCGTGGAGTTCCGGAGCTATACCGACTCCCAGGGAATCGACCGGCAGTATCTGGTGTACATCCCCGAGGCCTACCGGGACAGCGAAGAGGCCCTGCCTGTGGTGGTAGCCTATCACGGCGCCTCCACCTCTATGCGCAACTACTTTGAGAATACCCTGTGGTACAAGATTGCCGACGAAGAGGGGATCATGCTGGTGTTCCCCGAGTCCACTCTGGTGCCTGTGCCCTCTACCCTGGGCGGCGGCGAGGCCAACCCCACCGCCTACCGGGCCCTGTGGCAGGTGGAGAATCCCGAGCTGCGGTACACCGATATTGTGTACGCGAATGATCTGCTGGATCAGCTCATCGCCAACTATCCCCAGGTGGACCAGAACCGGATTTACTGCACCGGGCACTCCATGGGCTGCATGATGACCCATTATCTGGGCAGCGATGAGGTGTCTCACCGCTTTGCCGCCATGGGCGCCACCTCCGGCCCCCTGATGGCCAAGGAGGACACCGGCACGGAGATCGTCCCCATGTTTATGACCATGGCTCAGTACGATATGTGGAGTTATGACCTGCAGGAGGACGACACCATGACCACCCAGGCGGTGGATATGTGGCTGATCCGGAACGGCCTGGCCACCGAGGAGACCGCCGCCGAGGTCCGCAAGACCGGGGCCACCGAGACCTATGTGGACGGCCGCTACAACAACTCCGTGTGGGAGAACGACCAGGGGATCCCCCTGTTCCGCTACGCCTGGGTCACCGGGAAGGACCATGTGAACCTGCCCGCGGAGAACCAGCTGCTGTGGGATGAGTGGTTCAGCCAGTGGGAGATCAATGCGGACGGCGTGCGCAGCTATCAGGGCACGCCCATTCAGTAAACAATCGTTTCCATCAGACAGCCGGCGGGCCGCCCTTTTTCAGGGCGGCCCGCCGGTTTTATAGTTTCCTGCGTCCGGGTTACGGAGATATGTTCACCGGACCGTAGTAGGCGGTGCCGTTCCGGCAGGAGAGCACCAGATCCCCCCGGTCGGTGAGATACTCCACGAAAAAGCGGATGTTCCGCTCGAACTGGAGGGCCCGGCGGGGCTTGTGGGTGAACAGCTCATAGTGGATGCACACCGCCTCGCTGATCTGACTGATGGTCATGGGCCGGGGAATCAGCTCCAGGATCTCCCCCGCCCGGCGGCGGATCAGGGCCTGATTCTCGTCAATGAGCCCGGACAGCTCCCGCCGGGAGCAAATTCCCCGGTGGGCCATGATATACTGGTCGCAGGTCAGCTCCCGCAGCTTTTCCCGGCTGGCCATGGCCATCTGGTGATTGAGATCATAGGGGAGCTTGGCGTTGAGCAGCTCATGGCTGAGCAGGGCGTCGGCGGTGTAGCACACCCCGTCAGGGGTGACGGTGCAGATATGGCCGGCGGAGTGGCCGGGGGTGTGGATAATTTCAAAGCCGGCGCCGCAGAAGGAGAAGGGGCCGTCCGCCTCGGGCAGAATCACGTCGGGGACGTGGACCATATGGGCGGCCCGCTGGGCGACCAGGTCGGGGGGCAGCGTGAGAAAGTAACACTTCAGCGTCAGCAGATTGGCGCACATTCCCGCCTCCGGGGCGGTAAAAGCGATTTGGGTGCCGTATTTTTTTTGAAAATAGGCGTTGCTGGCGCAGTGATCAATGTGGGCGTGGGAGCACAGCACCCCCGCCGGCGTCAGCCCCCGCCCCAGCAGAGCGGCCTCCAGCTCCTCCCGGTCCTCCGGCAGGCCGGTGTCCAGCAGCACGCAGCGGCTCTGGTCCAGCTGATAAAAGGGGATCAGCTCCATCCCCTCGGCCACCCAGGTATTTCCTTTTACTTGTGTCAGCTCCATGGGCTCTCCCTCACTCCGCTTCGTTCCAGCGGACCGTGGCAAATCCATCTTCCCAGCCGACCTGGTCCACCGTCGTCTTATGGATCTCGAAACAACTCAGGGGGAGATCCCGAAATCCTTCCTTATCTTTTAAATGTTCAATCGCTTCCTGTGCGTTTGCTTCAGAGGAGAAAACGCCGATCAGCTTTTCCTCATCATGGATACCAAAATCATCCCTTAGCTCGTATACGTGCCATAGCATAAAAACATCCATAGATGGTCCTCCAAGCTCAAACGCCGCCATTTTGCTTCAAATATACCATCAGCACCGCCACGTCCGCCGGGGAGACTCCGGACACCCGGCTGGCCTGTCCCAAATTGTGGGGGCGGATGGCGGCCAGCTTCTGCCGGGCCTCCAGCCGCAGCCCGGCGATGGCCTGGTAGTCCAGGTCCGGCGGCAGGGGCCGTTCCTCCAGCCGGCGCATCTCCTCCACCTGCCGCAGCTGCCGGTCGATGTAGCCGGCGTACTTGACGGTGATCTCCACCTCGCTGACCACGGCGGGATCCAGCGGGGGCCGATCCGGGTCGAAGGGGGCCAGATCGGCATAGGTGAGCCGGGGCCGGCGGAGCAGATCGGCCAGCCGGGCTCCGTTTTTCACCGGAGGCTCTCCCCTGCCCTCCAGCAGCCGGTCCAGTTCCGGAGACGGGGGTGTGCCTGCCCGCTCCAACCGCCGCACTTCCCGGTCCACCGCGGCATATTTGGCCTGGACCCGCTCGTATTCCTCCCGGGGCACCAGTCCCAGGGCGTACCCGATGGGGGTCAGCCGCCGGTCGGCGTTGTCCTGCCGGTGGAGCAGGCGGTACTCGGTGCGGGAGGTCATCATCCGATAGGGCTCGTTGGTGCCCTTGGTCACCAGATCGTCAAGGAGCACGCCGATGTACCCCTGGTCCCGGCGGAGGATCAGGGGCTCTTTCCCCTGGAGCTTCAGAGCGGCGTTCACGCCGGCCACAAAGCCCTGGACGGCGGCCTCCTCATAGCCGGAAGAACCGTTGAACTGCCCCGCCCCGTACAGGCCGGGAACCGGCTTGGTCTCCAGAGTGGGCTCCAGCTGGGTGGGGTCCACACAGTCGTATTCGATGGCATAGGCGCACCGGGTCATCTCGGCCTGTTCCAGACCGGGGATGGTGTGGAGCATCTCCAGCTGCACCTCCTCGGGCAGAGAGGAGGAAAAGCCCTGGATGTACAGCTCCTCCGTGTCCAGCCCCATGGGTTCGATGAACAGCTGATGGCGCTCCTTGTCCGGAAAGCGCTCCACCTTGGTCTCGATGGAGGGGCAGTACCGGGGGCCGATCCCCTCAATGGTGCCGTCGTACAGAGGAGAGCGGTCCAGATTGGCCCGGATGATGGCGTGGGTGGCCTCGTTGGTGTAGGTGAGATAACAGACGGCCCGGTTTTCCGGGGGGGACTGGGTGGAAAAGGAGAAGGGCTGGGTATCCGGGTCCCCCTCCTGAAGCTGCATTTTGGAGAAATCCACCGACCGGCGGTTCACCCGGGGTGGCGTGCCCGTCTTGAACCGTCGGATGGACAGGCCCAGCTCCACCAGACGCCGGGTGAGCGGCAGAGCGGCAGCCAGGCCGTCCGGACCCGAGTCCCGGACTACCTCCCCCACGATGGTGCGGCCCCCCAGATAGGTGCCGGTGGCCACCACCGCAGCCTTCACCTGATAGACCGCGCCGGTGTGCGTAACCACCCCGGACACCGCCCCGTCCCGGGTGAGAATGTCCACCACCTCAGCCTGCTTGACCCACAGATTTTCCTGCAGTTCCAGGGTGTGCTTCATGATCTTCTGGTATTCCCGCCGGTCGGCCTGAGCCCGGAGGGACCAGACGGCGGGGCCCTTGCTCCGGTTCAGCACCCGGTATTGGATGCAGGCCCGGTCGGCCGCCCTGCCCATCTCCCCGCCCAGGGCGTCCAGCTCCCGGACCAGGTGGCCCTTGCCGGTGCCCCCGATGGCCGGGTTGCAGGGCATGTTGCCCACGCTGTCCAGGTTGATAGTGAAGCACACCGTCCGCATTCCCATTCGGGCGGCGGCCAGAGCGGCCTCGATGCCCGCGTGTCCCGCCCCGATGACGGCGATGTCGAATTGTCCCGCGTCGTAAGTGGTCATATGCTCGGTCCTTTGTCTTCAAATTCGGTGGATATTGTATCATGGTTTGGCCATTGCGGCAAGGGGCCGAGTATGATATGATGGAACAAACGGGGGGAAGAAAATGAAAAAATACGAATATAAATTCGCCCGGTTCCAGGTTCCCCTGGGGCTGGACTGGAGCAAAAAGATCAGACAACTGGAGATCGAGCCGTGAACCACGAAATATTTATGCGGGAGGCCCTGGCCCTGGCGCGGGAGGCCATCCGGGACGGGGACGTGCCGGTGGGCTGCGTCATCGTTCAGGATGGGGAGATTGTGGGCCGGGGCCGCAATCGCCGGGAGGAGCGGGGAGACGCCACCGCTCACGCGGAGGTGGAGGCCATCCGGGACGCCTGCGCCCGGCTGGGCAGCTGGAGGCTGCACCGGTGCACGCTGTATGTGACGCTGGAGCCCTGCCCCATGTGCGCCGGGGCCATCATCAATGCCCGCGTCCGGGAAATCCACTATGGGGTGAAAGATGAAAAAGCGGGGTGCTGCGGCTCGGTGCTCAATCTGTTCGAGGAGCGGTTCAACCACCGCCCCCGAATCTACCGGGGACCGATGGAGGAGGAGTGCCGGCAGCTGCTTCAGGACTTTTTCCAGGGCCTGCGGGGAGAGGGACGGGAAAAGATTTAAAGCTTTTGTAACAACTGGCCAGAACTTTTGTAACGATTCTTGGATATACTGATCCTCGCAAGGCAAGAGCATCTTTTCATTCTATCCTCCAATTTCCTTGAAAGGCTGATGGGTTATTCCATCAGTCTTTCTCCCTTTTTTCGGGGGAGTTCGACCCGCGGGGCAGCCTACCCCAAAAAAGAGGGGATCAAATCCGACGATTTAATTCTTTTGTAACAACTGGCGTTGGAATTGTTAATATCTTTTCTCTATTATAAGATCTGCAAGAGACAGTTCGTTTCATTTTAATCCTCTTTTTCAATCAAAACCCCCAAAGACGCATGTCTTTGGGGGTTTTGGTAATCAGAAAACCAGGGAGAACCAAAAAGGGCCCCGGCCGTCTGGCCGGGGCCCTTTGTCAGCGGGATTAGGCGGGAAAGGAGCTCAGCACTTTTCGAAGATGGCGGCCACGCCCATGCCGCCGCCGATGCACAGAGTGGCCAGGCCCTTCTTGGCCTCGGGCCGCTTCTGCATCTCGTGCAGCAGGGTCACAATGATCCGGGCACCGGAGCAGCCCACAGGATGGCCCAGAGCAATGGCACCGCCGTTCACGTTGACCTTGCTCATGTCGAAGTGGAGCTCCCGGGCCACCGCGATGGACTGGGCGGCGAAGGCCTCGTTGGCCTCGATCAGGTCCATGTCCTCAATGGTCAGACCGGCCTTCTCCATGGCCTGACGGGAGGCGGGCACCGGGCCCACGCCCATGATCTTGGGATCCACGCCGCCCTGGCCCCAGGAGACCAGCTTGGCCATGGGCTTCAGGCCGTATTTCTCCACCGCCTCGCCGGAGGCCAGAATGATGGCGGCGGCGCCGTCGTTGATGCCGGAGGCGTTGGCGGCGGTGACCCGCTGCTCGTGCTTGTGGGCGTCGGCCTCGTGAATCTGGGTGGGCTGGAAGGTATGGACAATCTCATCCTCCACGCCGTCGGGGCCGACGGGGAAGGCGCCCTTCAGCTTGGAAATCCCCTCGGCGGTGACACCGGCCCGGGGGAACTCGTCCACCTTGAACTCCACCATTTCTTTCTTTTTCTTGATCATCACAGGGACGATCTCATCCTCGAACCGCCCGGACTTCTGGGCGGCCTCGGCCTTGTTCTGGGAGGAGGCGGCGAACTCGTCCAGCTCCTGGCGGGTAATGCCCCACACGTCGCAGATGTTCTCGGCGGTGGTGCCCATGTGGTAGTTGTTGTACACGTCCCACAGGCCGTCCTTCACCATGGTGTCCACCATCTTGTTGTCGAACATCCGGGCGCCCCAGCGGGCGGCGGGCAGCGCATAGGGAGCTGCGGACATGTTCTCGGTGCCGCCGGCCACCACGATGTCGGCGTCGCCGGCCAGAATGGTGCGGGCGCCCTCGATCATGGACTTCATGCCGGAGCCGCACACCATATTGACGGCATAGGCGGGGACGCTGGTGGGAATGCCGGCCTTCAGAGAGGCCTGGCGGGCCACGTTCTGCCCCAGACCGGCGGTGAGGACGCAGCCGAACATGACCTCGTCCACCTGCTCGGGCTTGACGCCGGCGCGGTTCAGGGCCTCTTTGATCACCAGAGCACCCAGATCGGCGGCGGGGGTGTCCTTCAGACTTCCGCCAAAGGAGCCGATGGCGGTGCGGCAGCAGTTAACCACATAGATATCCTTCATAGTGCATTACCCTCCAAATGATATAGTGGTGCGCCCGGCCGGGCACTGGAATATCCGCTCTTTTATTTATCTTATCAGAGCGTGGAAGAAAAAGCAACAGGATTTTGGAGGAATTTGCCGGGGGATCAGCCGTTGAATTTTCCCATGCCCCGCTCCAGCCCCTGGGCCAGGATGCACTCCACCGCGTCAGCCGCCCGCCGGATGGCGGCGTCGACAGCCTGCCTGTCCTCCCCCTGGGGCCGGCCCAGCACCCAGTCGGCCAGATCATAGTCGGGGCTGGGCTTCTCCCCCACCCCGATCCGGATGCGGGGAAACTGATCGGTGCCCAGGTGCTGGATGATGTTTTTCAGGCCGTTGTGTCCGCCGGCGGAGCCCTTGGCCCGGATGCGGAGCCGGCCGGCGGGCAGAGCCACGTCGTCAGACACCACCAGAATCCGCTCAGGGGGAATCTTGTAGAAATCGGCCGCCGGGCGCACCGCCTCGCCGGACAGATTCATGTAGGTCACCGGCTTCATCACCAGCACCTTCTCCCCGGAAATGGTGAGCAGAGCGGTCAGCGCCTTGAACTTCAGCCGCTGGACGGGTTTTCCCTGGCGCTCGGCCAGCTCGTCAATCACCTGGAACCCCACGTTGTGGCGGGTATTTTCATATTTTTCGCCGGGATTGCCCAGGCCGACCAGCAGCCAGCCCGCGCCCCCGGCATCCTTCTTCAAAAACATGTCTGGTCCTCTCTTGAAACAGGGGCGGCCGACGGCCGCCCCTGCAGGGAAATTCAGATGGGTTGGAGTGTTCTGTGCCGCTGGCCGCAGGATCAGAGAAACAGGGGCGACACGGAAGTCTCCATGTAGATATGGCTGATAGCCTCGGCAAACATATGGGCCACGGAGATGTACTTGATCTTGTCACAGACCACGCCCTCTCTGGGGGGAATGGTGTTCAGGAACATGACCTCGTTGATGACGCTGTCCTTGATGCGGTCCACAGCGGGGCCGGAAAGCACGCCGTGGGAGGCGCAGGCGGACACATCCTTGGCCCCGCCCAGCTCCACCAGAGCCTTGGCCGCGTGGCACAGGGAGCCGCCGGTGTCCACCATGTCGTCCAGGAGGATGACGTGCTTGCCCTCCACATCACCGATGATGTTCATGACCTCGGAGGAGTTGGCCTTCTGGCGGCGCTTGTCCACAATGGCCAGGGGCATGCCCAGCTTCTGGGCGAAGGCCCGGGCCCGGGCCACCGAGCCCACGTCGGGGGAGACCACCATGGTGTCGTCGGAGAAGTCCTTGAACTTGCGGGTGAAGTAGTCCACAAAGATGGGAGAGCCCAGCAGGTTGTCCACCGGGATGTCGAAGAAGCCCTGGATCTGGTTGGCGTGCAGGTCCATGGTCAGCACCCGGTCAGCGCCCGCCTCGGTGATCAGGTTGGCCACCAGCTTGGCGGAGATGGGGTCGCGGGGCTTGGTCTTCCGGTCCTGGCGGGCATAGCCGAAATAGGGGATCACGGCGGTGATCCGGCCGGCGGAGGCCCGCTTCAGGGCGTCAATCATGATGAGCAGCTCCATGAGAGAGTCGTTGACAGTGCCGGGCTTGCCGTCTTTTACAAACGAGCAGGTGGACTGGACCACGAACACGTCCGAACCCCGGACGGTTTCGTAGATCGAGGCGAAGTTCTCCCCGTCGGAGAAGCAGCCCACCTCGCAGTTGCCCAGGGGGATGCCCAGTTCCATGCAGATGTCCTTGGCCAGTTTGGGGTTGGAATTACCGGTGAAAACCTTGATGTCCTTCCCGTGTGCGATCATATCTGTGATTCCTCCAAATCCTTTTTGGTCGGCGATCCCGCCGCCGTTGCTTTCTTCGGTGCAGGCCGCCGAAGGGCCCGCCTGGGGACTCAGCCCCGGGCCTTCTTGTTCCGGTTCTCGGCGGCCCAGCCCTCCTTGATCTGCTGGCGGGACCGGCCGATGACCATGGCGTCCTGGGGGACGTCCTGGGTCACGGTGGTGCCGGCGGCGATGAAGGCTCCGTCCTCCACCTTCACCGGCGGGACAAAGTTGGTGTTGCATCCGATGAACACATGGCTGCCGATGGTGGTGCGGTGCTTCTGGAACCCGTCATAGTTGCAGGTGACGGTGCCGCAGCCGAAATTGCAGTCCTCGCCCACGTCGCTGTCTCCCACATAGGTCAGGTGGGCCATCTTGGTGCCTTTGCCCAGGTTGCAGTTTTTCAGCTGGACAAACGCGCCGATCTTGGAGCCCTCCCCCACTACGCAGTGGGGCCGGATGTGGGTATAGGGGCCGATCTGACAGCCGGCCTCGATTCGGCTGTCCTCACACTGGGAGGCATTGATGGTGCAGCCCTCGCCCACCGTGCAGTCGGTGAGCATCACCTGGGGGCCGATCTGGCAGTTGGCGCCGATCTGAGTCCTGCCCCGGAGAATGGTGCCCGGGAGCAGGAGCGTGCCCGCTCCCACGGTGACTTCTTCCTCCACATAGACGCTGGCCGGGTCCATCATGACCACCCCGGCCTGAAGCAGCTGTTCCCGCTTGGCCTGCAGGGCGGCGGCGTTACATTCCATACTGGTTCCTCCTGGCAGTCCGTCCGCCGGGGACGGATATTCTAGCATCTTACATTATAGCATATTATTTGGGATTTTTGACGTTTCCGATGAAATTTTTCAAAATTGTCAAGAGCGATAAATTTTCTGGAAAAAATCTGTCAAAAACTGCAAAACCGCCTCTCCGCGCGGGGCGGAGAGGCGGGAAAAATCCGTCAGGCGGGGGAGGCGGCCAGGGGACGCACGCCCAGACGCTCCCGGAGCCGGGAGGGGCGGCAGATCCGGACCAGCTCCAGGGCGGCGCACACCGTGTCCACCAGGTCCACCAGCCAGGCCTCCCGGGACCGGGGCAGGGCCCCGCCCAGCGGCCACATGTGGGACAGGATGATATTTCGCTCCTTGTCGCTCAGATTGGTGAGGGCGGCGGCGTTGCGGGCGGCAGCCCGGGGATGGTCAAAGCACTGATTGCCCGGGTGCGCCGATTTATCCCGGGAGTCGTACAGGTACAGGTCGTGGAGCAGGCCGCCCCGGGCAGCGGCCCGGGTGTCCAGGCCCAGAAAACGGGCCAGGCGGTAGGAGCTGAAGGCCACGAACAGAGAGTGGTCCAGGGTCGTGACCGGGCCGTGGTGCCTCCAGCGGCCCATCATCCGCACCTGGTCAGAGTCCAGCAGCTCCCGGGTCAGAGACAGAAATTCGTGTTCGCGCTTGCATTTGCTCATGAAGAAGTCCTTTCCGGCCGACAGGCCGCGCAGAAAATGAGAGTTGGGTTTGCACCCCTATCCTATACCGGACAGAGGAAAATGTCATGGGACAATTTTTTCCAAATTTACCGGGTTTGTCCACTCCCCCGGATCAGATACCGATAGGTGCACAGCTCCTGCAGACCCATGGGCCCCCGGGCGTGGAGCTTCTGGGTGGAGATACCCATCTCGCAGCCCAGCCCGAATTCGCCCCCGTCGGTGAAGCGGGTGGAGGCGTTCCAGTACACGGCGGCCGAATCCACCCCGGACAGGAAGGCCCGGGCGGTATCCTCGTCGCCGGTGACGATGCAGTCGCTGTGGTGGGTGGAGTGCCGGGCGATATGAGATACAGCCTCCCCTGCCCCGTCCACCACCTTGACGGCCAGGACATAGTCCAGAAATTCCGTATCAAAGTCCTCCGGTCCGGCGGGCGTGCCGGGAATCAGGGCGGCGGCCTGCGGGTCCAGGCGCAGCTCCACCGGGACCTCGCCCCGGGAGGCCCGATCGTCCACCAGCCGCTCCTTCAGCCGGGGCAGGAAGGCGGGAGCCGCGGAGCGGTCCACCAGACACACCTCGGCGGCATTGCACACCGAGGGGCGGGAGCACTTGGCGTTCTCCACAATGGCCAGAGCCATGTCCAGATCGGCCTGCCCGTCCACATAGATATGACAGATGCCGGTGCCCGTCTCGATCACCGGGACGGTGGCCTGATCCACACAGGCCCGGATGAGGCCCGCGCCCCCCCGGGGGATCAGCAGGTCCACGAATCCCCGGGCGGTCATCAGCTCGCGGGCGGACTGGCGGCTGGTGTCCTCCACCAGCTGGAGGGCCTGGCGGGGCAGTCCCGCAGCGGACAGTCCCTCCTGGAGGGCGGAGACGATGGCGGCCGCCGAGCGGTGGGCCTCCTTGCCCCCCCGCAGGACGCAGGCCGAGCCCGCCTTCAGGGCCAGGGCGGCGGCGTCGGAGGTGACGTTGGGCCGGGACTCGTAGATAATGGCGATCACCCCCATGGGGGCGGAGGTCTTTTCGATCACCAGGCCGTTGGGCCGCTCCACCCGGGCCAGGACGGTCCCCACCGGGTCGGGAAGGGCGGCCACCTCCCGGATGCCCTGGGCCATGCCGGCGATCCGGGCCGGATTCAGGGCCAGCCGGTCCAGCATCACCTCGCTGATGGTCCCCCGGGCGGCGGTCAGATCCTGTTCGTTGGCCGCCAAAATGGAGTCCTGGCAGGTCAGCAGGGCGTCGGCCATGGCCAGAAGGGCCCGGTTTTTCGTCTCGGTATCGGCCAGAGCCATGGCCTGTTTGGCCTCCCGGGCCTGCTCCAGCAGTTCCATTGTTGTCATGATTCCGTTCCCCTTTCCGCGGTGTTCACTCCACCGGCGTGTAGTTGAGCCGGGCCTCCCGGTCGGTGGCCTCCAGCTTGAAGATGACGGGCCGCAGGCCGTCGTTGCAGGAGCAGATGGCCACGCCGGGCCGACCAATCCAGTCCCCGTAGTAAAACAGCTCCCGGTCCGCCCCGTGGGCCAGGGCGAAGACATACTGGTAAATGGCCTTCCAGGCCTCGTCGCACAGCCCGTCGGGCTTGGCGTAGTCGGCGTAAAAGACCTGCCCCTCCCGGAGCATGGGGCAGGGCCCCAGCCCGGGAACACCGTACTCCCGGGCCAGATCCTCCTGCAGGGTTTTGCGCAGGACGGTGATTTTCACCTGTTTCATAGCCGTTTCCTCCCCAATTTGTCCGGAGATCAGTCTGCCCGCCGGCCCAGGAACCGGGTGCCGACCGGTTTTCCCTGGGCGATGTCGTACAGGGCGGCGGGCCGCTGTCCGTTGGCGATGACCATGTCGCAGCCCACTTGGGCGGTCAGCTTGGCGGCTTTCAGCTTGGTGGCCATCCCCCCGGAGGCCAGGGCGCTGCCCTTGCCCCCGGCCAGGGCCTCGATCTCCGGGGTGACCTCCTCCACCACCGGGATAAGCCGGGCGTTCGGGTCCCGGCGGGGATCGGCGGTATACAGCCCCTCGATGTCGCTGAGGATCACCAGAAGGTCGGCCCGGGCCAGCTGGGCCACGATGGCCGACAGGGTGTCGTTCTCGCCGATGGTGGTGGAAACGCCGATCTCGTCGGTGCCCACCGCGTCGTTCTCGTTGATGATGGGCAGGGCGCCCAGCTCCAGCAGCCGGCCCAGGGAGTTTTCCACGTTGGCCCGCCGGTGGGGCTCCTGAATGTCCCCGGCGTTGAGCAGAATCTGGGCCACCGTGTGGTTGTATTGGGCGAACAGCCGGTCGTAGGTGTACATCAGCTCGCACTGGCCCACGGCGGCGGCGGCCTGCTTGGTGGGCATGTC
>CALWVX010000018.1 GCA_944385065.1 uncultured Oscillospiraceae bacterium
GATACACCGGATCATGGTGACCATCAGGGCTTCCTTTACCTGCGCCCTCTCCTCATCGGAATACACCTTTCTTGGCACAAGCCGTCACCGCCTTTTATAAAATATAAAATTAAAAAATAGTCTTTATTTGTATTATAGCGAAACTTGCTCGAAATGCAAGACTGTTCCAAAAAACAAGTCCTCAGTGAAACACACCGGGGACATAGTATGATGGTTTCGATAGGCCCGGAATAACCTTTGTTTACCGCCCCGTAAATTTTGAGCTTTGTGAGGGACGGAATGACTTGATACTCTCTTGGCCAGAACTGCAATGCAGCAAGTCAGAGTCAGAAAAGCCTCCCGCCTTTTACTGACCTGAAGCGGTCAGTAAAAGACGGGGGGTATTTTTTGACCACATTTTCAGCCACAGAGCAGTGTGGAACACGTAGAAACAGTGAGGTCAAAGAGTGATAAAAAACGGCGGGAAGAAAGAGAAACCGAGTGGAACGCACCGCAAGCAATTTAAAATTATACAAAGACGTTTTGATTTGCCTTTTCACATAGTGGGGGTCGTCGGTCTGAATCCGATCAGGTCCGCCATGCCGCCGCCGGCGATCGTTCGTCTGCGGCGGCTTTTTTGCAAACGTTGCCCTCCCCCATTGTGCCGCGGTTTTCTTTCCAAGCCGAACCTGCCGCGTCCGGCGTTGGCGGCATAACATGCGTTTCTCCGGCGGGAGGCTGTGGTTCGGCTCAGACCCCCGTTTCTGCCTATGCCGCCCCGGTTGGAGGGGATTTTCCGCAGGTGCGCCGAAGGTTGTCACCGGGAACATATACGGGCGGACAGCCTCCGCTGTCCGCCCGTATGGCCGACCAACCGCTGTATGACGGCCCCATTTATATAGATTTCTCCGTCAGATTTCGGAGCTCTGGTCCCTTTACTTGGCCCCGAAGGAGCGGATCAGACGCAGCAGCTCCAGCATGGTTTCGTCGTCCCCCAGCGCGGAAAGGTCCGTCTCCCCCGCCCGGGCCCGGTCAAACAGCTCGGTGCCGTACCGGGCAATCATCTCCTCCGCCTCCGGATTGTTTCCTTCCACCACCTGCCAGCACAGCACCTTCAGCAGGGTGACCAGGTCCTCGCTGCTCCGGCTCCTCTGGAACTCCTCCAGCGTTTTTTCCAAAGAAACCTGACTGAAATCGCCCAGAGAGAAGGGCTTTTCCTCCTGGCTGAGCCTGACTCCGACGCCGGCCGCAGCCATGCACAGGACAACCATCACCACAGACAGAATGCGCGCGGCGGTTCGATTCACAGGCTGAGACATAGGGACATCCTTTCCGGCAGAGCGCCTTACTCCTCCCAGCTCACGATCTTCTTCTGGAGCAACGTGATCAGGCCGTACATGATCAGGCCGATCACCGTGACATAGAAGATACAGGCAAAAGACTTGGTCGTCTGGAGATACTGGGAATACTTGATAATCTGAGAACCCAGGCCGGTGTTGCCGGCGTTATACTCCACGCTGATGCAGGTGGTGGTGGCGAAGATGGCCGCCAGCCGCAGGCCGGTGATGATGTCGGTCGCGGCGGAGGGCAGGATCATCATGCGATAGGTCTGGAGCCGGCTGGCGCCCATCGACTGCATCAGCTCCCGGCGCAGGGTCGGCACATTGTTAAACCCGGTGCAGGCGTTCATATTGATGACCGCAAACGACTGAATCACCACGGTGGTAATCCGCATATTCATGCCGTAGCCCATCATGAGCATCAGCAGGGGGATCAGCGAAACCAGAGGGGTGGTCACCAGAAAGGTGATATAGGGCGACATGGCCGCATTCAGCAGGGGGAAGCTGGTAATGAGCGTTGCCAGCAGCAGGCCCACCGGAATCGCGATCAGAAAGCCCGTCAGCACACATTGCAGCGTGACCAGCAGATGGGGCCAATACTCCCCGAAGTCCACAATCATTGAGCGAAAAATTTCTGACGGTTTCGGCAGAAACCAGGCGTCTATCTTATAGAACCAACAGGCGAACTCCCAAATCGCAAATATCAGCAGAAACGTGACGACCGGAGCCACAATACTGGTTACTTTCTTTTTCATATTCATGGTACTCCACCTCACTTGATCTTGCTCAGGTCGATCTCGCCGATGTAGCTCTCCAGAAGCTGACGATACTCGATAAAGTCCTTCTGTGTAATCATAGACAGCTTTCGGGGTCTCGGCAGGTCCAGCGTGACGGTCTCCACCAGCCGGCCGGGGTTTGTCCCCATCACATAGACCCGGGAGGAGAGCAGGACCGCTTCTTCAATGTTGTGGGTGATGAAGATAATGGTCTTCCCCGTCTTCTCCCAGATTTCCAGCAGCTCCATGTTCATCTGCTCGCGGGTCATCTCGTCCAGAGCGCCGAAGGGCTCATCCATCAGGAGGATCTCAGGGTCATGGACCATCGCCCGGATCACGCCCGCCCGCTGGAGCATACCGCCGGAGATCTCGTTTGGATGGGCGTCCGCGTATTCCTTCAGCCCCACCATCTCCAGCAGCTCCTCCACTCGATTGTCCCATTCAGGCCCTTTCAGGCCGAAGACTCTCAGGGGGAGCGCCACGTTCTGCCGCACGGTATACCAGGGCAGCATATTCGGCTGCTGGAAAATAAACCCCAGCTTGCGCAGCACGGAGGACGGCATTTTCTTTCCCTTGTGGTTGACCTTCACTCCGTCGATCAGGATATCGCCCTCGGTGGTATCAATGATACCGTCCAGCATCCGGATCAGAGTGGATTTGCCGCAGCCGGAGGGGCCCAGGATCGAGATGAACTCGCCGGCCTGGATCTCCATGGAGTAGTCCTTGACGGCCGTAATGGTCTGACTTCTGGTCTCAAAGATCTTCGTCACATGGTCAAATTTGATTTTCGCTTCTTGCATGGCAGTTCACCTCCTTACTTCTTCCAGAGCACGATGCGCTTTTCAATCATTTCCACGACAGTATACAGCGTAATGCCGATCAGGGCGATCAAAATGATGCAGCCGTAGCTCTCCTCAAAATTGCTGTACTTGGTAAATTTGATGATTCGGTCGCCCAGACCCTGACCGCGGCTGACAAAGTCCGCGCTGACCGCGCCGATGGTGGAGAAAATACACCCCAGCTTAATTCCGGTAAATACCTGGGGCAGCGCGTTCATGAAAATGATGCTCACAAAGGTCTGCAGCTTGGAGGCCCCCACCGACCGGGCCAGTTCCAGCTTCTCGCGCTCCACATGGGTAAACCCATTGAGGGTGTTCAGACAGATAATGGGGGTGGCCTGAATGATCACAATGATCACGCGCAGGTTGGGATCGGTGCCCAGCCACAGGGTCATCAGGGGAATCAGGGTGATCATGGGGGTGATGACCAGCCAGATGACCACCGGCTGCATCGCCTTGACCAGAATGTCAAACTGAGAAAACAGAGCGGCCAGCAGAATTCCCGCCGGGATCGCAATGCAGAACCCGACGCAAATGATCTTCAGGGTAAACAGGAAGTCGGGCAAAATGATATGGAAGCTGCTGATGGTTGCCTGAATGATGTGGGTGGGCGTCGGCATGACATAGGCCGCCACGTTGAAAACCCGCAGGAAAATTTCCAGGCCGATGTAAAGCACGGCCAGCACCACCAAGGGGGCAATGATCCGTTTGGGGTCCCGCTCCTTTTTGGGGGTACGTCTCACCGGAGTACTTTGTGCCATAGTTTGTAACCTCCCTTACAGCGTCGCCCGCACGATCTCATTGATCTGTTCGCGCAATTCGTTGAATCGTTGATTGTTTGCAATTTCGTGGTTGCGCTGCTCCACCGGAATATCCACCCGGATCTCATGGGTAATGACCGCCGGCTTGTTGGAGAACACAAAGATGCGGTTGGCCAGCAGGATGGCCTCGTCCACATTGTTTGTCACCATGATGATGGTCTTCTGCGTCTTTTTCCAGATATTCAGAATCTCATAGGAGAGCATCTTCCGGGTGATGGCGTCCAGAGCGCCCAGAGGCTGATCCAGGATCAGGATGTCCGGGTCGTGGACCAGCGCACGGGCAATTCCGACGCGCTGCTTCATGCCGCCGGAGAGCTCGTGGGGATAGACCTTTTTATAGTCCAGCAGTCCCACGATGTCCAGCATCTCGTCAATGCGCTTCTCCCACTCCGGTCCCTTGAGCTTCATGGTATTCAGATTGAAGCGCAGATTTCCCTCCGCCGTACGCCAGGGAAGCAGGTTGTTGCTCTGAAAAACAAATCCGAAGTGTTTCAGGGCATTCCGCGGGATCTGCCGTCCGATGTTTTTGCCATACAGCTCCATGGAGCCTTTGGTCGCACTGTCAATACCGCCCAAAATCTTGAGGAATGTGGATTTCCCGCAGCCGGAATTTCCCAGGATCACAATAAATTCTTTTTCATCGATGTCCATGCTGATGTCCCGGATAACCTCGATGTAATTGTGTTCCTTTTCGCTTCCGAAAGATTTTGCAATGTTTTTTACGCTGAATACTTTGTTTTGCATACTGTTTCCTTCTTTCGGTGATCCAGGTTGTCCGCCTGAAGCGGAGGGGGAGATCATTTACGGCGCAGAATACAGTCCATGGCTGCCGAGGCATTGTAAATGATCTGATCGGTATACAGGCGGTATGTGGGGCACATCTCCGCGCTGGCCCAGCCCTGATAGCCAACCGACTCAAACGCGTCGATGACCTTCACCCAGTCTACGTCTCCGGCCAGCAGATCCACAAAGCCGGCCAGTCCCTTGGCGTCTCTGCGGTAGTCCTTGAAGTGGACCTTTTTGATCCGATGACCCAGGATCTTGATCCAGTGCTCCGGATAGCCGTAAAGAACCATGTTGCCCACGTCCAAAAAAGCGCCCACATAGTCAGAGCCGATCTCATCCAGGAAGGTCCGGAACTCCATGGGGCTGAGCAGGAACTTGTTCCAGATATTCTCAATGCCGATGATGACCCCTTTCTCCTGGGCATAGGGGGCCAGCTCTTTCAGCGCTTCCTGGGACCGCTGGTAAGCCACATCATAGTCGATGATCTCGCTGCCGGCAAAGAAGGTGACGTCGTTGGCGTCGGGAACCACGTCTTCCGGCCGGAAATCCACGCCCACCGTACCGGGACAGACCAGAATGCAGTCCACGCCCAGCAGGGCGGCCATGTCGATCTGGCGGCGCACCACCTGTTTTGCCTTCTCCCGGATTTCAGGCGGGTTGGCCGTCAGCGAATACTGCCAATACAGCCCGGTCGCCAGACTGCAGATCTGGATTCCCACCTCCTGGGCCAGTGCCTTGACCGCCAGGATTTCCTGGTCGCTGCTGGTGAGTCCCAGCGGGCCGTCCTTGGCCATTGCCAATTCAATTCCCTCAAAGCCGGCGTCCTTGGCCAGCCGCATGCACTGCTCAATGGAGCGGCTCTGATCAAAGGACCAAATATTGATTCCCTTGCGCAGCTTTGATCTCATTTCTCATCCCCCTTTTCGTACTTTTTCCGCCTGAACAACCGCCACTCCGCTCTCTTTCAGCCGCTTCAGGCAGGCGGGGTCCGCTTCCGCGTTCGTGACCACCGTCTGGACATCGCTCAGGTGGCATACATTCACCAGAGCGGAAATCTGAAATTTCGCAGCGTCGCAAAGCATGATGCAGCGTTTGGCATTTTGAATCACCAGCCGTTTCAGGCTGACCTCGTCTACACCGTAGTCCATAAAGCCGTTGTCCAGATCCACCGCGTCCACGATCATAAAGGCGGTGTCCACGTTGAGTTCCCGCAATGTCAGCTCCGCGAAAAAGCCGTACAGAGTTCTGCTGTGAGGCTTGAGCTGTCCCCCCGCCACGATCAGCGAATTGTCGGTCAGCGCGATTTCATGGGCCACGTCAATGTCGTTGGTCAGAACAGTGAGGTGGTGGAACGCCCCCAATTTGGAGGCCAGGGCATGTCCGGTCGTTCCGGCCCCAATGTAGATGGTGGTGCCCTCTTGAATCAGCTGAACGGCGGCTTCGGCCACCAGTTCTTTCTCCTCCTGGTGCATCTGCTGCCGTACGTCCAGGGGCAGATCCTCCATCGCGGGCTGGTTATACCGGACGGCTCCGCCGTGGGTACGGAGGATCCGCTTTCCTTGATCCAATTGAATCAAATCCCGGCGAATGGTGGCAAGGGACGCCTGGGTCTCAACCGCCAAATCGTCCACCGTGGCCGCGCCATGCTCGTTGACATATTCCACAATCTTCTGATGGCGTTCTAATTTCAACATGGCGTCATCTCCATTCATTAAAATTCGTCCATCATATCTTTTGTCTGAAGATACAGACGGTTATATCGGCTGCGGAACGGAGCATAGGCCTCATAGGCCTCGGGGTCGGGTTCCACCGTATACCGCAGTTTGATCTGCTCGGCCACCTGGGCGGAATCCCGGTAGAAGCCGGTGGCCAGGGCGGCAATGAGGGCATCGCCATAGGCGGCGCCGGTGTCCACCTGGGCCACATGCTGGCGCTTATTGCTGATGTCCGACACCGCCTGCAGCCAGGCCATGTTTTTGGTGCCTCCGCCCACGGCCATCACCTTTTTGGTCCCCATGTGCAGCGCGTCAAAAATCTCAAAGTGCTGGTTGATTCCGTAGCCGACGCCCTCCAGCAGCGCCTTGTAAATGTGACTTCTGGTGTGCTGCAGATTCAATCCGAAAATCACACCCTTGGCATTGGGATTGTTGATGGGGGTGCGCTCCCCGGAAAAATAGGGCAGAATGGTCAGTCCGTCCGAACCGGCCGGAATGCCGTCGGCCAGCTTGGCAATCTCCCCAAAGACATTGGTGCCCTCGGCCTCGGCCTTTGCCTCCAGATCCAGGGCGAAGTTGTCCCGGAACCAGTGGGTCAGCGTACCGGCGCAGCTCATGCCCGCGGCCACGGAGTAAGTGCCGGGGAACAGATAGGGGCCCGCCCACAGCCGGTCGTCCATGGTGAACTTCTCCACCACATGGATGATGAAAATGGACGACCCATACATCAGCATCATGTCGCCCGGGTTCAGCACGCCCACGCTGAACGCCTCGGCCGAGGCGTCCGCTGTTCCGGTGGTCACCTTGGTGCCCACCGCCAGCCCGGTCTCCCGGGCCGCCTGCTCATGAACGGTGCCCGCTATCTCATGGCTCCACATGCACCTGGCCAGCTGGTCCCGCCGGCAGAACAGGGAGGTGTCGTCCACCCAGTCCAGCTTTTCCATGTCGTACAGGGGAACCCAGGTGGCGGCGGTGTAATTGTCAATGACAAACTGGCCGGTCAGTTTGGCCACCAGATAGGTACTGCCGGTCACAAATTTATCGGCCTTGGCGTAGATCTCCGGCTCATTGTTTTTAATCCAGAGGATCTTGGCCGCCGCGGACTGGGTCGTCAGCGGCGTGCCGCAGCGCTGGAAAATGTTCTCCTTGCCGTACAGGTCCTCCAAATAGGCGATCTCCTTGGTCGCCCGGCAGTCAATGCCATAGAGAATCGCCTTGCGCAGGGGGCGCAGTTCCCGGTCCACCGGCAGGCAGCAGGGGCCGATGGTGCTGCAGCCTACCCCTTCGATCTGCTTGGGATCCACCCCGGACTTCTGGATCAGCGTCCGGCTGATGGTACAAAACTCTCCCCACCAGGTGTTTTCCGCGTCGTGCTCGGCATAGCCGGGGCTGGGGATTTCCATCTCGTGGGAGACGCTGTGCTCGGCGACGATTCTGGCCTGCTCATCCACCAGGGTCCCCTTGCTGCTGAATGTACCAATATCAATCCCCATAAAGTATTTCATGCGACCCACCTCCCGGAATCATTGTTTAATAGCGATTGATCTGGAACGTCTTATCAATCCGCCGCATCATGCCGGCGCAGACCGTGGCCAGGGCGTCAATATCCCGCACATCGCACACCTCCACCGGCGTGTGGGTGTACCGGGCGGGGAAGCCCATCTCCAGGCAGGCCACTCCCTGCCCCTCCAGCTGGATATAGGCGGAATCTGTCAGAATGCCCAGGGAGGCAAACCGCTGCAGAGGGAGATCCAGCTCCCGGGCGGTCCGCTTTGCCAGCTGGAACATGGGCTCGTGGGGAAGCGTGCCGTTCAGCGTGCCCCGCCCGTGGAAGCTGTACAGGTGTACACAGGGCCCCTGCCCCATCTTGTCCTCAAATTTCGTGGACAGATCCTTGGTATCCCCCGCCAGGGTGACATCCAGGGAAATGGCCAGGTCGGGCTTTACGGTCCGGGCGGCCATCATGGCACCGCGGAGATTGAACTCCTCCCAAACCGTCCCCACCAGATACACGTCACAGCTGGGCGGAGTCTCCTTGAGCTGCCGGGCAATCTCGACCAGCGCCGTGCAGGCGCCACGGTTGTCCACGGCGGTGCCCGTGACCTTGTGGCCGCACAGTTCCTGGAAGGCGGGCTTATAGACCACCGGGCAGCCCACGTAGATCCCCATGTCGTGGACCTCCTGGGCGCTGGACGCTCCCACGTCGATGAAGAGGGACGTCACCAGATCCACCTTGTATTTCTCCTCCGCGGGGGTGGCGTGGTGTGCCTTGGGTCCGAAGACGCCGGGATGCCACTTGCCATCCTCGCTGCGGATCACCAGCTCCAACCCGGGCAGCACCTTCTCCGGGATTCCCCCCAGGCGGTCCACCTGGATAAAGCCGTCCTCCTCCACCTTGCGGACAATGAAGCCCAGCTGGTCCATGTGGCCAAAAATCATGGCCCGGGGCAGAGACGGGTCGGTGCCGGGCACCTTGGCAATCACGTTGCCCACCCGGTCCAGCGTCACCTCGGGGCAGTACTGCTCCAAATGGGCCTTCAGCTTATAGGCCATCTCGCTTTCGTATCCGCTGGGCGCGGAGGTAAGCATAAACTCTTTCAGAATTTCCTTGCTGGACATATCAATCGCTCCTTTTCCCTGCGCAACAAGCCGAAGCAGTGTCTGCTCCAGCTCTTTGTGTGTATAAACGTCGTAATCCGCGCCAATGGCGTCCCGGGCTCCAAAGTCGTTCTGCATGGCCACGGTAATGCAGCCGTTGGCCTTGCCCGAGGAGACATCCTCCGCCCGGTCGCCCACCATAATTGCCCGCTCCACACCCAGCAGCTTTTTCAGTTCGGGGATAGCCGCTTCTTTGTCATAGCCCGGGGTGCGGTGCCAGATATAGGTAAAATAACGCCGGATATGAAACTGATCCAGAAGGGCGAATAAGTATCCCGGCTCCGCATTGGAGCAGATGGCCAGCGGAGCCTGCCGGGACAGCGTCTGCAGCATGTGGACACAGTCCGGCTCCACCACCGCATAGCGCCGGATCGCCTCCGGAGAATGATCTATGATCCCCTGCAGCAGCCTGTCACACAGAACTTGGTCGTCCGAATGGAGAATCCGGCGGCAGGCGTCCTCCAGCCTGTCCCCCACCGTGGTATTGGCCTCCTCCCGGCTGATGGGAGGACGGTTCATATCCTGCAAGGCCAGGTTGATGCTGTAGTAATTGATGTCGGTGGTGCCGTAAAACAGCGTACCGTCAAAGTCAAAAAAGATTCCGGTCTTTGTCATCATATTCCTCCCATGGTCAGTAGCCCAGCCGATCCTCAAAGATTTCCACCCGGGCTTCCTGCCGCCACTGGCTCTGAAGATCGGTCCAGACCTGATTCCGGTCCTCCTCCAGCAGCTGCTGCTCCAGCAGGTCATACACCTCTTCCAGCGGAATCTCTCCTGCCTTCAGGCTGTCCGCCCAATGAAGGATTGTATAGCCGCGGTTTTGCTGAACAGGGGTATCAGATGTCTCCCCCGGCTGGGAGATAGACAGCGCCGCCTGCTGATATTCCTGAGAAAGACGGGTGGTGTCTTCGCAGACGTAATTGAAGGTGCTGCTGCTGCCCGGCTTGATAGCCTCCATCAGCTGGGAAAAGGAAACTCCCTCCTCCAGCTGCCGGTACAGCCCGGGGACGCTTTCCTCCCGCAGGCGCTGATACTCCAGCGCCAGCATTTCTTCATAGGAATCGCTGTCATCGGTATCATACGGTTCCATTTGGTTCAGCAGCTGAACCACCTCGTCGTCGAACTTCAGTTGAATCTCCTGGATGATCCGATAGTCCCGCGGCACATAGACCACCGGCTCTCCCATAATCATCGCCGACTCAAACTGGGTGACGTCCTGGTCAAACTGCTCTCTCTGTTCCGCCAACAGACTGGCGTAGAACTCCTCCACCCGCTGCCGATCGGGACGCGGCGTTTCAGACATGACCTGTTCCTTCAGTTTTCGCACCAGAATAGACTGAACCGCATTGTCCACCACGGTCTGCTTCTCCTTCCCGCTGATTTCAAGGGCAGACTGGACCATTGCGTCCAAATCCTCTCCTGTCAGGTCGGGATAGTCTTGTTTGACCGAATTTGTGATGTCTTCTATTGTCTGATCCCACGCCTGGTTGGCCTCCTCCTGTTCCTCCGGAGTGAGGGTCAGGCCGTATTCATCTATTTTTGAGTTTAGGATCTGTTGGGAAACGAGTATCTCCAGACTGCTCAAAGCCGCATCATGAAGCTTCTCCTGCAGCTGCTCCGATGTGAACTGTTCCGACAGACCACTATACATTGCTTCCAACATTACCATCTGTTCAGCCAGCTGGCTGTACAGGATCTCGGTGTCCCCCACCCGGGCCACAACTTCATCGGCGGCGGGAGCGGACGGATTGCCGGCAGAGGCTGACTGATCTGTGCCAGATTCGGATGGAATCCCGGCGTTTCCGCTCCCCCGGCATCCGGAAAGAACTGGGCACACGAGCATGATGCACAGAAAAAAAGAAAAAATGGATTTCATTGGACGTCCTCTTTACATGAGCGGGTTTCCTGTTTTGAAAAACAGCGGGGTCGTGTCAGGACCCCGCTGTTTTGCTTGCTCCGTCTTGCCGGATATTTCGGCTCAGCCGGCCTCGTAGCGGGCGGCAGTGGCCTGCCAATCGTAAGCGTCTGCATCGGCCTCGACCTGAGCGCGGTCCCAAGTCAAGTCCACAAACTCGTTGGTGAAAATGTCTTCCACGGGGATGTCGGTGGAGATGATGCCGGTCTCCAGCATGGAATCCACGTTCAGCTGCCACTTGTCCTCCCAGGAGATGCCGATGTTGTCCAGCAGCTTCTGCTCCTCTTCGCCGCCCTCGGGGCCGAACATCTGATAGTTGCGGCCTTCCTGCACGGCAACGGCGGTCTTCCAGGTCACGTCGATGTTGGGCCACTGGTCACAGGAGACGGCGGCGGCGGCCTCCGGGTTGTACTTGGTGAAGTAGATGCCCTTGCACAGAGCGCGGACATAGCCCTCGACCACTTCGGGCTCGTTCTCGATCATGTCCAGGCTGGTGATGATGCCGCCGGAGCAGGTCTTCAGAACCTCGTTGCCGTCGATGTAGTTGAAATCATAGCCCTGGCCAATGAGCTGATAAGCTTCGCCGGGCCAGGTGAACAGGATGTCCAGAGTGCCCTCGGCCACCTGCACATAGCGCTGGTCACCGGCCACCACGAACTCCAGATCCTCGGCAGGATCGATGCCGGCAGCCACCAGCGTGGGGGTAACCAGGGACTCCCAGGAGGCGTCGCCCAGAGCCACGGTCAGCTTGCGGCCGTACTTGGAGACGGCGTCCTGCATATCCTCAAAGGTCTGATAGGGGCTGTCGGTGGGAACGCACAGGCCCCAGATGTTGATGGCGTCATAGGCGCAGACAATCTTGATGGGCAGGCCCTGCTCGATCGACTGCAGCGCCAGAGAGGGGCCGGGAACAGCGAAGTCCGCCTGGCCGGTGGCCACCATCTTGCAGTCGGTGGTGCCGAAGGTCTCGATCATCTCCAGCTTCAGGCCCTCCTCCGCCAGATAGCCCAGGTTCTCAGCTACCCAGAAAGGGGTGTCCTCCAGGACCTCGGCGGAACGGGCCAGACACATCTTGACCGTGCGCAGCTCACCGTCACCGGAGCTGTCGGCCTGAGAGGTGTTGTCTCCAGAAGTGGCGGGGTCCGCGCCGGACGCGCTGCCGGGGTCGGAGCTGCTGCCGCCGCCGCAGGCCACAAGGCTGAGGGCCATCGCGGCTGCCAAAAGGGATGCCAATAGCTTTTTCATGTTCTTTCCTCCTAATTGTTTTTTGAATGTGTTTTTGTACAAAAGACTGCCGCCAGTCGTTGTACCCTTAGTTACATTTTACTAGTTTTTCTCTCAGAAGTCAATGGAGAATGCGTGATTTTATTTTTTTCTGCTCGTTTTCTTTGCCCGGGCAGAGCCCGCACTTCATACCAGGCGACCAGTTCAATCGTTTTCGATCATTTTTCCTCTCTAAATCCAAACAACCGGTACATGGTCCGCCCCATATCCGCAAATTCCAGGGGGTGCTCGGGGGTCTGGTCCCCCAGCGTGACCCGCGCCAGATCCAGAGCGCCGTCCAGCACGAACCCGGGCACGTTGCACTCCTCAAACAGGCGCTTCATATAGCTCAGGTCTTTAATTCCATTGTTCAGGGAGAAGCCGCACCAATAATCGTGGCTGACATAGCGCTTGCTGTAAAACTGGAAAACCCAGTTGTCAAAAATCTCATTGTTCAGGCCATCGTACACCGTTTTCTCATCCAGACCGAAACGCTTCATCACCGGATAGACCTGGGCAAACATCGCCGCCTGAGAGAGGGAGCAGTAGTTTACCGCCAGCTTCATCAGGTGCCCGTTTCCGCTGGGGCCCATGTACCGCTTGGCGTGGGTAATGGCATCCAGCAGGTCGCCCACCTGCCGGTAAATCTCCTCTTCTCCTCCCACGACCGCCAGCAGATCCCCGGATTCCGCCTCCTCCGGACCGGCCAGCATGGGAGAATCCAGCATGAATCCACCCGCCTCTTTTACCTGCTGAGCCAGCTTCTGGGTGGAGAGGGGGTAGCTGGTAGAGGTATCCAGCAGAATTTTTCCTTCCATCCCTGTCTTCAAAAGCTGAGCCACCACCGACTCCACAATGTTGGAATTGGGCAGCGAGAGGAAAATGACGTCGCTGTTCTGCCCCACCTGCGCCACGGAACCGGCAATTTCCGCCTGTCCGCGGAAGGCCTCCGCCGCAGCTTCGCTGGTGTCAAATACAGTCAGCGTATGGCCCGCACGAATCAAATTTCTGCACATTCCCCGGCCCATATTGCCCAGACCGATAAACCCAATGCGCTTGCTCATCTTGTCCTGACCCCTTTCTTTCGTTCCGCTTGCCCGCGGGACTTTTTACCGCAGTATAGCAGATCATGCATATGCATGTCAATAAAGAGCGCTCACTTTTTTTCATTTTTGATCATTTTTACCTTTTCCGGTTTTGTCAAGCATGATATAAATCAAAATTGTTCATCTTCAATCGCTTTTTTTGGTTGACACGACTGAAGGCATATGATATATTCTGAAAAGAGAGCATCCTGACCGATGCGGTCCCACAGCTTGTCAGAGCACGGAGCTGCTGGTCGTTTCATTCCGGCGCAAGAAGTTACGAATTGAATCAGGATTAGGAGGAAGTTACAGATGGACTGGATCAAAGAAACCTTTGGCACTCATAAGCCCATTATCGCCATGTGTCATGTTCGGGCCCTGCCCGGCGACCCCTATTTTGATGCCGACGGCGGCATGGAAAAGGTGGTGGATATGGCCCGCCAGGAGTTCCTTGCCCTGCAGGAGGGCGGCGTGGACGCCGTGATGTTTTCCAACGAATTCAGCCTGCCCTATCTGACCAAGGTGGAGCCTGTGACCACCGCCTGCATGGCCCGGGTCATCGGTGAGCTCAAGAGCGAGATCAAGATTCCCTTCGGCGTCAACATGCTGTGGGATCCCTATGCCTCCCTGGATCTGGCCGCCGCCACCGGCGCAAAGTTCATCCGCGAAATCATGTCCGGCGTCTATGCCTCTGACTACGGCCTGTGGGACACCGACCCCGGCGCCATCGTCCGCCACCAGATGAGACTGGGGCTGAAGAATGTGAAGCTGCTGTGGAACATTGTGCCCGAAGCGGCCAAGTATCTGGCCGACCGTCCCATCGAGCAGATTGCCAAGACCACCGTGTTCAACAACAAGCCCGACGTGATCTGTGTCTCGGGCATTACTGCGGGCGCCGCCACGGATACCGACGTGCTGGCCCGGGTCAAGAACGCGATCCCCACCACCGCCGTCTTTGCCAACACCGGCTGCAAGCTGGAGACCATCGAAAAGATTCTGGGCATTGCCGACGGCGCCGTCGTGGGCACCACCTTCAAGAAGGACGGTCTGTTTGACAATCATGTGGAACTGGACCGGGTCAAGGCCTTTATGGACAAAGTACACAGCATTCGCTGAGCGAGCCGTTCAACGAAGCAAAGGGGGCACTGTCACAGCGTGCCCCCCTTCTTTATTTCCGAAGGAGGTCGCATGGATCGGTCTGTGTTTTTGTCGGACATTGACGGCACCTTGGTGCGCGGCGACGTTCTGCCCGCCCCGGAGGTGGTCCAGGCCGCCGGTGTTTTCCGGGCGGCGGGCGGCCTGCTCTCCCTGTGTACCGGCCGAAGTGTGGAGGGAGCCCGCCCTGTAGCGGAGTCGCTGGGCGTGGACGCCCCCTGTGTTCTCTACGGCGGAGCGGCCCTGTACGACTTCTCGGCAGACCGTTTTCTATGGTCTGTCCCCTTCTCTCCCCGTATTTTAGACTGTATGGAACAGCTTCTGCGGGAATTTCCCCATCTCAGTCTCCAGGCGCTGACCGAGCAGGGCAGCTTTGTGCTCCGGCGCAACGCCCTGCTGAACGCCAAGGGGGTCCGGGCGGAAAACCGGGGCCCTGAAGTCCCTCTTTCGGCTCTTCCGCTTCCGATTCTGAAGCTGGTCCTCTGCGGGGAGGACCGGGAGGAACTGGAGAACTGCCGGCGGTGTTTCCCGCCGGAGCTGTGCTGCTTCACCTTCTCCAGCCGTCACTTTGTGGACGTGGTGTCCGGGGAGACCGGAAAGGCCCGCGCCATGGCCGAGCTGGCTGAACGGCTGGAAATCCCCCTCTCCCGGTGTCTGTGCGCCGGCGACGGAATGAGCGATTTGCCCATGCTGAAACAGGCCGGCATTGCCTACGTCCCGGCCAACGCGCCGGAGGAGGTGCGGGCCGCCGCCGATCTGGTTATTCCGCCTGCGGACTCAGGGGGAATGGCCGCGGCCTTTCTGCACGGGGCCCGCTGGATCAGCAAAACGATGCAGCCTACATAAATCATGAAAATTTGGAAAGGAGCGTCACCATGAAAAACATCCTCTGCTTTGGCGATTCCAACACCTGGGGCTATGATTTTACCACTTATGACCCGGCTCTTGGCTCCGGCCAGCGGCTTCCCTTCGATGAGCGGTGGCCCGGAATTGTACAGAACATGCTGGGGGCGGACTACCGGATCATTGAAGACGCCCTGAATGCCCGCACCAATATGGTGGAGGATCCCTATTTCCCCCACCGGCTGGGACTGGCCAGCCTGGAAACCGCTCTGGACGCTCACGCCCCTCTGGATCTGGTCATTATCCAGATGGGGGTGAATGAGCTGAAGCATATGTTCAATCTCACCGCCGGCATGATCTCCTTCGGCGTGGAGAAGCTGGTGGCCGCGGCTCAGACCTCCTATTACAACTACCCGGTGCCCAAGCTGCTGCTCATTGCCCCCGCCCCGGTCCGGGAGAACATCGCAGACATGATTTTCGGCTTCAGCTATGGGCCGCTGGCCTATGAAAAGAGCATGCAGCTGGGTGCGCTGTACCGGGACGTGGCCCAGCGGTACGGCTGCGCCTTCCTGGACTGCGGAGAAATGGACTTCCAGATCAACGACCTGGACGGTCTTCACTACTCCCGGGAGGACCACGCGAAACTGGGCAAGGCAGTGGCCGCCAAAGTCAAGGAGCTGCTGGGCTGAACCGCCCGCGTCCGGGGTTGCCCCCGGCTTTCCGCTCCTCGGCCGCCGCAGCATGCGCTCCCCTGCCCACAGCGCTGCCACGCGGGCAGTCACACAAAAACAGCATTGCAGAAAAAAGAAAGGCACGGCTGGAAGTTTCCTTCCAGCCGTGCCTTGTTCCATTGATTGGTTACCGTTTCGCCGCCGGCGCCCGCCCCGGGAGAGGCGGGCAAAGCGCCTCGGCTCACTCCTCCGCCGCCTTGTTCACGCAGGCCACGGCGTTCAGGCTTCTGGGGTAGCCGATGTAGGGAAGGCACTGGGACACCACCCGGATCAGGAAATCCCTGTCATTCCCCATATTCATGTTGCCCTTGGCGTGACCGGTCAGCTGGGGCTCACAGCCGCCCTGGGCCGCCAGGAAGCAGAAGGTGATCATCTCCCGCTGGGCCAGGGTGAGGCCGGTGCGGGTGTAGTAGTCGCCGAAGCAGTTGGCCGCCAGCCAGCGGTTGATGTGGCCGGTCTTCCACGCCTCCAGCATCTGGGGGCCGAAGATGTCCGCCTGGGCCTGCGCCCCCTTCTCCATCCGGTTTTCCATGGTGGTGGTGGCCTGCCCCTCCAGAGGCAGGGTCACTCCCCGGGCGGTGAGCACCTCGTTGGTGATGTCCAGGAAGGGCAGCACCCGGCCCATCCCCAGGTAGTCCACCGCCTGATAGACGATCTCCTTGGCCATCACCGGGGTCACCCCGGCGTCCAGGGCCTGGGGCAGCTCCCGGCGGAAGACCTCCGTCCCCTGGCAGCCCAGCAGGGTGGCCAGGATCGCCATGTGCCGGGTAACCTCGTCCAGCTGCTGCTCCGGCTCATTTACCACCTCGTCAAAGGCGAAGTGCTCCACGCGCTCCGCAAATTCCGGATCGGTGTCCCGATAATTTTTCATCATCGCTGAAACTCCTTTCGGCTCTCTTACAGTTTGGAATAGGCCTCGTCGTCCACCGCTTCCAGCCACTCGTTGCCGGTCTCCTCGCCGGGCACCTCCACGGCGATGTGGCTGAACCAGCTGTCCGCCTTGGCCCCGTGCCAGTGCTTTACCT
>CALWVX010000019.1 GCA_944385065.1 uncultured Oscillospiraceae bacterium
CGGGCTTCCAGGGCAAACAGCTGTCGGCCCGGACCGTCCAGGCTGCGGGCGTGGGCGGGTTTGGTGAGGATGGGCAGCTGGGCCCGCTCCTTCATCTCCTTCAAAACGGCCTGTCCCCGGCCATTGAAGCCCAGCACTCGGAGATAGGGCGGGTATTCCGGCCGGTCCTCCCGGGTCAGGCCCAGCCAGGCCCACACCAGCAGCCGCCGCACCCGGGCCCGGGTCCAGTGCTTGGGTTTGGCCAGGGTGATAAATTCCTCCAGCGACCGGCACTGTCTTCCCGCCCGTTCCAGTCGGGGCGGGAGCCCCTCAGCCGACCCGCTGTCCGGGAGCTCAGCCCAGTCCTCCGCCGTCATGGTACGCAGCCGGGCCAGCAGTCCACGCTCGGCCCGCGTCAAAGTTGGAAAGCCGTTTCCGTTTTCCCGCAGCACCTGCAGTCCGCCCTGGGGCAGGTAGGGCCGGAGCGCGTCCCAATCGCCCCGCTCCCCAAAGGACCGGAGCTGGGTGGCGGAGAGAAAGCGGGGGGAGTCTTTGGTCGGCAGCAGACTGTCGTGGGGGGCGCCTTCCCGGCGGATGGTCATGGGACGTATGCGGCTGTTCATTCGATCCAGGGCCCGCAGGTACTCCACCCCCAGATTGTTGTTGGGGCTGGACAGCAGCTCGGAGGTCTCCCGGCCCAGCATTCCCCGAACAACCTCCTGCCGGGCGGCGGCGAAGGGCATCCCCTCGTCCACAAGGCGTCGAAGGCCGGCCTCGTACTCCGGGCTGTTGAGACAGGCGGCTGCCTGCTGCAGCCGGTGAATCTCCCCGCACTCGCTGCCGAAGCAGAGGACGTCCGCCGCGCCCGAGGCCTCCAGCAGGGCGGCGGCTCCCCGGGCGAAGGACTCCGCCGAGGAGACCGCCCACACCGTGGGCAGCTCCAGCACCAGATCCGCTCCCCCCAGCAGGGCGAGCTTTGCCCGGGTCCACTTGTCCACGGCGGCGGGCCGTCCTCCCTGAACCCAGTTGCCGCTCATCACCGCCAGGACGGCGCAGTCCGCTCCCAGAACCTCCCGGGTGCGGGAAATCTGGTAGGCGTGACCGGTGTGAAAGGGGTTGTACTCGGCGATGATTCCCGCAACATGCATGAGGTTGACCTCCGGGTGGAATATCTTCCTTTTTTTTCGAAAAAAGGTTGTCTTTCTCTGGGTGGAGCGGTAAAATACAGTCATCAGACTCTTGCCCCATTGTATTACATTCCCGCGCACAAGGCAACCCGGGGCGCGCAAAAAATGAAGTGAGAAGGAGACGATCCCCATGAAAATCTTAGTGATCAACGCCGGCAGCTCCTCCCTGAAGTATCAGCTGCTGGACCCGGAGACCCAGCAGGTACTGGCCAAAGGTCTGTGTGAGCGCATCGGCATTGACGGCCGTTTTACGTATAAGCCCGAGGGCAAGCAGGCCGTCAAGGACGCCGAGGTGGCCATGCCCACCCACTCCGAGGCCATTCAGACCGTGCTCAACGCGCTGGTGGACCCGGCCAACGGTGTGATCGCCTCCATGGATGAAATCGACGCGGTGGGACACCGGGTGGTCCACGGCGGCGAGAAATTCGCCAAGTCCGTACTGATCACCGACGAGGTCATGGCGGCCATCGAGGAATGCAATCCCCTGGCCCCTCTGCACAATCCCGCCAATATCATCGGGATCAAGGCCTGCCAGACTCTGATGCCCAAGACTCCCATGGTGGCCGTGTTTGACACCGCCTTCCACCAGACCATGCCCGCCGTGGCCTATACCTACGCGCTGCCCTATGAGTACTATACGCAGGACAAGGTCCGCCGCTATGGCTTCCACGGCACCTCCCACAAGTATGTGACCGCCCGGGCCGCCGCCATGCTGGGCAAGCCCATGGAGGAGCTGAAGCTGATCTCCTGCCACTTGGGCAACGGCTCGTCCATTACGGCGGTGGACTGTGGGAAGAGCGTGGATACCTCCATGGGCTTCACCCCCCTGGCCGGTCTGCCCATGGGCACCCGCTCCGGCGATCTGGACGCGGGAATTCTGGAGTATCTGATGCACAAGCACGGCTATGATATTGACCAGATGCTGAACGTCCTGAACAAGAAGTCCGGCGTGGAGGGCATTTCCGGCGTCTCCTCCGACTTCCGCGATCTGGAGACCGCCGCCGCCGAGGGCAACGAGCGGGCCGGACTGGCGCTGGAGGTCTTTGCCTACAGTGTGAAGAAGCTGATCGGCTCCTATGCCGCCGCCATGGGCGGAGTGGACGCGGTGATCTTTACCGCCGGCGTGGGTGAGAACGACCCCACCACCCGGGCCAAGGCTGTGGCCGATTTGGAGTTTATGGGCGTCAAGCTGGACCCGGAGAAGAACAACGTCCGGGGCAAAGAGGTGGATGTCTCCGCCGCCGATTCCCGGGCCCATGTTCTGGTCATCCCCACCAACGAGGAGCTGATGATTGCCCAGGACACCGCCGCTCTGGTCAAGGCGTAAGAAGCGAGGCTGAGCTGCCCCCGGCGCGGTGCGCCGGGGGCTTTTTCAGTTGGTGGGGATGACCTGAAATTCGAGCCACAGGCGAGAATTTGCGCAAGGCGAATTCAATTCGCCCGAGCATTGTGAAAGAATGGGATCCCGCGCCCATCGGCAGATGGAGGCGGTTATTTTGCTCGAAGATTATCGGAATCAGCACCAGAGAGGTAATTGAGTCCTCGTTGATGGACATGGGAGCCGCGGAACGGCGCCCATGTTTTTGCTTTTTCCGGCCGTTGACAAAGCTCCAGCCCTCATTTTATAATTAAGTAAGAAGAAAGCTGGGGGAACAATATGGATATTCATGTGAACGACATCGTAAAAATGAAAAAGGTCCATCCCTGCGGCAGCCAGGAGTGGCTGATTCTGCGGGTGGGGATGGATTTTAAAATGCGCTGCCAGGGGTGCGGCCGCGAGGTGATGCTGCCCCGGAGCAAGGTGGAGAAAAATATCCGCAAGGTGTTCCGGGACGGCCAGCCCGTGTCCATGATCTGAAGAGGAGGAAAGTTTCATGCGCTATGACAGCGATCTGCTGTACCGTCCGCCGGGGGAGTGGAAGAGCTATCTGCTCCAGTGTACCATCGGCTGCTCCAACAATCAATGCACGTTCTGCGGAATGTATAAGGAGAAAAAGTTCCGCATCCGCCCGGTACAGGAAATTCTGGAAGATATTGACATGGCCCGGGACTACTACGGCCCCGGTCTTCAGCGGGTCTTTCTCATGGATGGCGACGCCATTATCATGAAAACAGACGATCTGCTTCAGATTCTCCACAAACTGTACGATACCTTTCCCCGCCTGGAAAAGGTGACCTTGTATGCCGGTCCGCGCAGTACCCTGGCCAAATCGCCGGAGGAGCTGAAAGTCCTCCACGAGGCGGGGCTGTCCCGGGCCTATCTGGGGGTGGAGAGCGGAAGCGACAGGGTGCTGAAGTTTATTCACAAAGGCGTCACGGCCCAGGAGATGCTGCTGGCCGGTCAGCGGCTGGTGGAGGCGGGCATTGATCTGTGGGTAACAGTCATTCTGGGGATGACAGGCGCCCGGGGAGAAGGGGGCGACTGGGAGGAGCATATTCGCTCCACCGCCAGGATGATCAATGAGATGAAGCCCCGCCACCTGTCCGCCATGACTTTTGCCCCCGCTGCCGGGACCCCCCTGGGGGAGGACGTACTGGCCGGGCGCTTTCAGGTGTGCTCCGCCGACCATATTCTGGAGGAGTGCCGGCTGCTGGTAGAGCTGCTGGACGTGAACCCCCTCCATTTTACCAGTAATCACGCCTCCAATTATCTGCCGCTGAAAGGCGGGCTTCCGGAGGACCGGGAGAAATTTCTCTCCCTCATTGACCAGGCGCTGGCGGGTAAAATCCGTTTGCGCAAGACGTTAAACCGGGGAATCTGACCCCTGAAAACCAGTCTTCCGGCCCCGGCGTCCGGCCCCCAATGGGGGTGGACGCCGGGAGATTTTTTGCCTTGGGGAAGGAAGAAACTTCCAG
Organism: uncultured Oscillospiraceae bacterium; assembly: GCA_944385065.1. GTDB lineage: Bacteria > Bacillota > Clostridia > Oscillospirales > Oscillospiraceae > Lawsonibacter. Next base: position 4,023 of record CALWVX010000019.1, read on the forward strand.
GCGAAAGGGGGTGACAAGGAGGGGAAAACTGCCTATTCTTATGGAAAATGTACAATATGCACAACCACCTAATGGCATTTATGGGCAGTTTTGCCCTTGTATTGCCGTTCCAGATTGGTTACAATGTGGTAACAAAAGTAACAAGCGTTGCTTTTGGATGTCACTAATTTGACATAAATTTGTATTTAGGGAGTGAAGACAATTGATACGCAAGCTTGTATCCCTGCCGCTGTGCGTACTTGCCTTACTCCTCCTGATGGGCGCGTCCGCCGCGCCTCAGCAGTCTGACGCCCTGCTGGCAGAGGAGGAGAGCGCCGCCCTCGAGGAGACGGCGCTTGAGACTGAAGCACAGGTCTCACTAGAAGAAGAGGCAGTGACTACCGGAGCTGATTCCGTTTCCGACGAAGAGATTCCCTGGGGGCTTCGCCCCGTGGAGCCGGTGGAGGAGACGCAGCCTCAGGAGACACAGACCCCGGCGGCCGTGGACTCCATGATCCTGGTAGACGGAGAGGCGGTCCCCGCCTCGGTGGGCCGGTTTGTGGAAAACGGCGTTACCTATGTGGCGCTCGCCCCCATGGCCCAGGTGCTGGACAGCACTGTGACCATCGGCTGGGACGGTGTCACCGCCACGGTGTACAGCGACAAGCTGAACCTGACCGCCGAAGTGGGTCAGCTGTATCTGGTGGCCAACGGCCGGTATCTCTATCTCCCGGAGGGAGTCCGGATCGTCAACACCATGGTAACGGTTCCTCTGTCCGCGGTGGTGGAGGCCTTTGGGGCCACGATGGCCTGGGACAGCGCCTCCGGCGTGATTCAGATCACCCGGGGAACGGGCGGAATCCTTCACGGGGATGACTTCTATAATCAGGAGGACCTGTTCTGGCTGTCCCGCATCATTACCGCGGAGAGCGGCAATCAGCCGCTGGAGGGACAGATGGCGGTGGGGAACGTGGTGATGAACCGCGTGGCTCACCCGGCCTATCCCGACACGGTGGAAGGCGTGCTGGCACAGAAGAACCAGTTCAGCACCTACCGCTCCGGCGCTCTGGCCAATCGGACGCCCACCGAGAGCAGCATCATTGCGGCCAAGCTGGTGCTGGACGGGGGAGAGGTGGCGGAGACGGACGGCGCGCTGTACTTCGATTCCACCACGACCAGCTGGGCCTCCCGGAACCGGCAGTATGCCGCTACCCTGGGCGGACATACCTTCTATTTTTAATCAGTCTGTGAAAAGCGGCGGCCCTGTCAATGGGCCGCCGCTTCCCCTTGTGCGCGGGGAATTGCGGTGCGTCCGGCGCGGAAATTACAGGGGAAAATTTCAAATGGGGCTTTCTTTTTTGTATATTCATGTATATAATATCAATCAGACAGAAAAGGGCGTTCGGCCCGTTCTGACAGGAGGATATTCGGATGACAAGAAGCAACGCCCGCGAGATTGCGGTGCATCTGATTTTTGCCCTGGGCTTTGGGAGCCAGAGCGACCAGGAGCTGCTGGACAGCGAGCTGACCCGCGAGCGGTTTCAGGAGCTGGCAGAGGACATGCCCCTCTATGCTCAGTACCCCAATGAGAAACAGGAGCAGTACATACGCAAGCTGGTCAGCGGCGTATTTTTCCACGGCCCCGAGCTGGACGATTATATCAGCCGGTATGCGGTGGGCTGGTCCTTCGCCCGCATCCCCCGCATGGCCGCGGCTATTATGCGCACCGCCATGTATGAGATGCTGTATATGCCGGACATTCCCAATGCCGCAGCCATCAACGAGGCGGTGGAGCTGACCAAGCGGTATGAGTCGCCGGAGGTGGTTTCTTTTGTCAACGGGATTCTGGGCTCCTTCGTCCGGGCGGAGTGCGGAGACGACTCCCCGAAGCCGGACAAGGGAGAGTCGGAAGAGACCGACGAGGCCCCGGAGGCGTGACGATGCGGGTCCTGGGACTGGATACCAGCAATTATACTACCTCTCTGGCGGTCTTTGACGGCCGGGAGGGGAGAAATACGGGCCGTCTGCTGTCGGTGCGCCCGGGAGAGCTGGGCCTGCGGCAGAGCGACGCTCTGTTTCAGCATGTCCGACAGCTGCCCGCCCTCTTTCGGGAACTGGAGAGTGATGGGCTGCTGACGAATTTGTCCGCCGTGGGGGCCAGCACCCGGCCCAGGGCGGTGGAAGGGTCCTATATGCCCTGCTTTCTGGCGGGAGCCTCTCAGGGAGAGGGGCTGGCCAGCGCGCTGGGCGTGCCTTTTTTTGCCCACTCGCATCAACAGGGACATCTGGCGGCGGCGGCCTGGTCTGCCGGCTGTCTGGAGCTGCTGGACGCGCCCTTTCTGGCCTGGCATCTGTCGGGCGGGACGACGGAACTGCTGTATGTGGAGCCGGAGGGACCCACCGTCCGGGCCAGGGCCATCGGGGGGACCAGCGACATCTCCGCCGGGCAATTCATTGACCGCACCGGCGTACTGCTGGGGCTGCAGTTTCCCGCGGGGAAGGCGCTGGACGCCCTGTACAGTCAGGCGGATGCCTGCCTGGAGTACAGGGTCAGGCAGAAGGATCTGACATTTTCTCTGTCCGGAATGGAGAACCAGGTAAAGAAACTGCTGGAGACGGGGGAGCGTCCCGCCAATATTGCCCGGTTTGCGCTGGATACCGTGGTGAGCATTGTCCTGCGGGTGACGCAGGAGGCGCAGGCGCGATATCCCGGTCTGCCGGTGCTGTGCTCCGGCGGGGTGGCCTCCAATAGCCGGCTGCGCGGCGTGCTGGCACAAAACTGCGGGGCCCTCTTCGCCCAGCCGCAGTATTCCACCGACAACGCCATGGGAACGGCGATTTTGACCTGGCGGGCCCTGCAGGAGGAGAGGCGCGGATGAGAGACGAACTCCAGCTGTTCACCCCCTCTCAGGTGAATCAATATATCAAGGGCTTTATGGATCAGGACCGGCTGCTGTCCGGCCTTCTGGTGCGGGGGGAGCTGTCCAACTACAAGACCTATCCCTCTGGGCACCACTATTTTTCTCTGAAGGACAGTGCCGGAAGCCTGCGGTGCGTCATGTTCCGGGGAGACGCCGCCTCTCTGCGCTTCCGTCCCCAAAATGGAATGCAGGTAGTGGCCGCCGGGCGGATTACTGTATTCCCCCGGGACGGCCAGTATCAGCTGTACTGCGTCCGGCTCATCCCGGAGGGGGTGGGGGATCTGCACCTGGCGTTTGAGCAGCTGAAAGAAAAGCTGTACCGGGAGGGGCTGTTTGATCCGGAGCGGAAAAAGCCCATTCCCCGGTTTCCCAATACCATTGCCCTGATCACTTCCCCGGCAGGGGCGGCAGTGCGGGATATGCTGCGGATTCTGAGGGCCCGCTGGCCGATGGCCGCAGTCAAAATTCTCCCCGTTCGGGTTCAGGGCGAGGGGGCGGCCCAGGAGATCGCCGCCGCGATCCGCTGGGCCTGTGAGAACCGGGCAGCCGACCTGATCATTACCGGCCGGGGGGGCGGCTCCATGGAGGACCTGTGGGCCTTTAATGAGGAGATTGTGGCCCGGGCCATTGATCAGGCGGATATCCCGGTGATCTCCGCCGTGGGGCATGAGCCCGACGTGACGATTTCTGACTTTGTGGCCGACCTGCGGGCAGCCACTCCGTCCAATGCCGCCGAGCTGGCGGTGCCGGACCAAAGTGAGATCCGCGCCGGCCTGCGGACCTGTGGGGAGCGCATGGCTTCCGGAATGCGCGCCCGTCTGGATCGGGAGCGGCGGACTCTGAACCGTCTGTCTGCCAGCAGAGCCATGACAGAGCCTGCCTCCTACTTCAAGGAGAAGCGGCTTCTGCTGGACTACGAGAGCGGACGGCTGGTCCACGCCATGGAGCGGACGGTGGGCATACAGCGGGAACGTCTGGCCAAGCTGGCTGCGGCTCTGGATGCCATGAGCCCGCTGAAGGTGCTGGGCCGGGGTTATTCCATTGCCCGCAAAGGGGATGGGACTATTATCTCCTCGGTCCGGGACGCGGAGCCGGGGGAGAAATTCCGGCTGCGGGTGGCCGACGGCGAACTGGACTGTGCTGTGAGTCCGACCCCCGAAGAGCACGGCGAGATTGGAATGATTTGAGAGGAGAGTGGTCCCATGGCCGCCAAAAAGCTGACATTTGAACAGTCCATGGCCCGTCTGGAGGAGATCGTGGACCTGCTGGAGCGGGGAGACGCTCCCCTGGAACAGGCGATGGCGCTCTTTGAGGAGGGGGCCAAGCTGCTGCGGGAGTGCACGGCCCGGCTGGACCAGGCGGAACAGAAGGTCACCCTGCTCACCGTGGACCAGGCGGGGCAGGCGTCGGAGACGGAATTCCAGGGGGATATGTGACATGGAAAAAGACTTTACAGTGCAGATGAAGCGGGATCAGGAACTGATTGAGCGTGCGCTGTCGGAGGTATTCCGGGACGGCGAGCGGTATGCCGACCTCCAGGAGGCCATGGAGTACTCTCTGCTGGCCGGGGGCAAGCGAATCCGGCCGGTGCTCACGCTGGAGACCTGCCGGCTGTGCGGAGGAGAACCGGCGCAGGCCCTGCCTTTTGCCTGCGCTGTAGAGATGATCCATACCTATTCTCTGATTCACGATGACCTGCCCGCCATGGATGACGATCAGCTGCGTCGCGGCCGCCCCACCAACCATGTGGTGTATGGAGAGGCGACCGCTATTCTGGCGGGCGATGGTCTGCTCACCGCTGCCTTTGAGGAACTGACCCGGGCCGAGCTGCCCGCGGACCGGGTGGTGGAGGCGGTGGCCTGTCTGTCCCGGTGCGCCGGTCCCGCCGGCATGGTGGGCGGCCAGGCACTGGATATGGCCGGAGAGGGGCGGGGGATGACCCGCTCGGAATTGGAACAGCTCCAGAGCTTGAAAACCGGGGCGCTGATTTCGGCCGCGGCGCAGCTGGGCTGCATCGCGGCGGGGGGAAGCCGGGAGGATCGGGACCGGGTGCGCGCCTATGCTCAGGCCCTGGGGCGGGCTTTTCAGGTTCGGGATGATATGCTGGACGTCATCAGCTCCGATCAGGAGTTGGGAAAGCCGGTGGGCTCTGATCAGGCCAACGAAAAATCCACCTTCGTCACCGCTCTGGGCCTGGAGGGCTGTCAGCGGCTGGTGGACGAATTGACCGGTCGGGCGGTGAAGGCCATAGAGGGCTTTGAACAGCCGGACTTCCATATCTGGCTGGCGGAAAGTCTGGCAAAGCGAATGAAGTAATCGGATTCCTCGGAGAGAAAAAGAAAGGGGAGAGAATGAAATGCGGGATGGATTTCTGACCGGAAACCTGCCGCTGGACTTGGCTATTCTGGCCTGGTTTGCGGCGCAGCTTATCAAGACCGTGATCAACCTGATCCGCGGACAGAAACTGGCGCTGGGCCGGATGCTGGGCAGCGGCGACATGCCCAGTTCTCACTCCGCATTCATCTGTGCCGCCACCGCTTCAATCGGACAGATCTGCGGATGGCGGGATCCGCTGTTCTCTCTGTCGGCGGCTATGGCCCTGGTGGTCATGTACGACGCATGCAATGTGCGGCGGGCCGCGGGCGAACAGGCCAAGCTGCTCAACTATCTGGTGGACCACTGGGAGGAGCTGCCCCAGGAGTTCAAGGAGAAAAAGCGACTGAATGAACATCTGGGACATACGCTGCCCCAGGTGCTGATGGGTGCTCTGCTGGGGACGGTCATCGGCCTGGCAGGGCCGGTTCTGCTGTGATGGATACCGGCAGGACGGATAACAAAAGGTGAGGGATCACGGTTTTGACGATGAGAGAGGAAAATAAATTCCACCCCCTGCTGGCGGAAATCGGAGATCAGGAGGGGGTCGCGCTGTGTGCCCAGCTGCGCCGGGAACTGGTGGAAGACGTGTCCCGAACCGGCGGACATTTGGCATCCAATCTGGGGGCGGTGGAGCTGACGGTGGCCATTCACCGGGTGTTCGATACCCAGGTGGACCGGCTGGTATTTGACGTAGGTCATCAGTGCTATCTCCACAAGATGCTCACCGGCCGCCGGGATCAGATGTCCACTCTGCGGCAGCTGGACGGAATCGCCGGATTCCCCAAGCCGGCGGAGAGCGGCCACGACGCCTTCATTGCCGGCCACGCCTCCAATTCGGTGGCGGTGGCTCTGGGCATGGCGCGGGCCCGGCAGGTGACAGGGGAGGACTATAAGGTCCTGGCCCTCATCGGAGACGGGGCGCTCACCGGCGGGCTGGCCTATGAAGGGCTGTCCGCCGCGGGAGGCTGCGGACAGCAGCTGCTGGTGATCCTCAACGACAACGGAATGTCCATCACCTCCAACGTGGGGGGAGTGGCGCAGCATCTGGCCCGCCAGAGACTGCGTCCCCAGTATCTGGCCTTCAAAAAGCGGTATCAGAAGATGATGGGAGCCACTCGGCCCGGTCGGGCGGCCTACCGGGTGATCCATCAGGTAAAGCAGGGGTTGAAGCAGAGCATGCTGCCGTGCAGCATGTTTGAAAATATGGGATTTCGCTATCTGGGTCCGGTAGACGGCCACAATCTGGCCGACCTGACCAGCATTCTGCGATATGCCCGGCAGCTGAACGAGCCGGTCCTGCTCCACGTCAAGACTGTAAAGGGGAAAGGCTTTCTCCCTGCGGAAGAAAATCCGGACGCCTTTCACGGAGTTGGCCCCTTTGATCCCATCACCGGACAGCTCCGTTCCAGCGCGGGAGAGACGTTCTCGTCCCATTTTGGGGAAACCATGGTGCGCTTGGCCCGGGCGGACAGCCGGGTGTGTGCCATTACCGCCGCCATGACCGGAGGAACGGGGCTGGAGGAATTTTCCAGGCAGTTTCCCAGCCGCTTTTTTGATGTGGGGATTGCCGAGGGCTGTGCCGTCTCCATGGCGGCCGGTATGGCAAAGCAGGGAGCGGTCCCGGTATTCGCGGTATACTCCACCTTTCTCCAGCGCTCCTATGACATGCTCCTTCATGACGTGTCGCTTCAGAATCTCCATGTGGTGCTGGGGGTGGACCGGGCCGGTCTGGTGGGGGAGGATGGAGAGACCCACCAGGGGCTGTTCGACGTGTCCTATCTGGACAGTATTCCCAATATGACGGTTTTGGCGCCCGCCAGCTATGCCGAGCTGGATGAGATGCTGGAGCGGGCGGTGTGCCGCATGGACGGTCCGGTGGCGGTGCGCTATCCCCGGGGCGGTCAGGGGGAATACAGCGGCTGTGCCGGAGAGGAACCGGCTTCTCTCTTGATGAGTGGGAGTGATCTCACCCTGGTGGGCTATGGAGTGGGGATCAACCAGGTTCTGGAGGCCGCCCGGCTGCTGGCCGGACAGGGAGTCCGGACCGAGGTGGTCAAGCTGAATCAAATCACCCCGCTGGTCCCCGATCTGGTGCTGTCCTCCGTCCGCAAGACCGGACGCATGGTGGTGGCGGAGGAGTGCGCGGCGTCGGGCTGTGTGGGAATGCGGCTGGAGGCCGCCCTGCAGGGGGCGGGGATTTCCGCCAGATGTGCACTGATTCACTGCGGAGCAGGCGTTGTTCCTCATGGAGCGGTGTCTCAGCTGAGAAAAAAACTGTCCCTGGACGGGAACGGAATTGCGGCAAAGGCATGGGAGGTGCTGGGCAATGGCAAAACAGCGGCTGGACGTGGCGCTGACACAGCGGGGGCTGGCTGAGAGCCGGCAGAAGGCCCAGGCCCTGATTATGGCCGGTGAGGTCTATGTGAATGGTCAGAAGCAGACCAAGGCCGGCGCTCCGGTGAAAGAGGAGGACGCCCTGGAGGTGCGGGGAAAGGCCCTGCCCTATGTGAGCCGGGGCGGATTGAAGCTGGAAAAGGCCATGCAGGTGTGGCCTATTGACTTGAAGGGAGCGGTCTGCGCCGATATCGGCGCCTCCACCGGCGGCTTTACCGACTGTATGCTCCAGAATGGGGCCAAGCTGGTCTATGCGGTGGATGTGGGCTATAATCAGCTGGACTGGAAGCTGCGGACCCACCCTCAGGTGGTGTGCATGGAGCGCACCAACGCCCGCTACCTGACCCGGGAGCAGATTCCGGAGACGTTGGATTTCTTTTCGGTGGATGTCTCCTTTATCTCGTTAGGGCTGATTCTGCCCGCCCTCCGGCCTCTGATCCGGGAGGGAGGGCAGGCGGTCTGTCTGGTCAAGCCCCAGTTTGAGGCGGGCAGGGAAAAGGTAGGCAAGCATGGAGTGGTTCGGGACCCCGCTGTCCATCTGGAGGTGCTGGAGCGGTTTTTAGAGCATGCCGGTCAGGCTGATTTCACTGTAAAGGATATTACCTTTTCGCCGATAAAGGGCCCGGAGGGCAACATCGAGTACCTGGGCTATCTTCAGGCCGGCCAGTGTCCCGCAGGCGCGGTGAACCTGCCTGCGCTGGTGGAGCAGTCCCACCACGCCTGGAATGAGGAGGAGGGCCAATGAAAGTTGTACTCAGCTCCAATCCCTATCGGGACCGCGGGCTGCGGGCGGCGCTGGAGGCGCGGGACATCCTGGAGCGGGCCGGGGCACAGACCGTTTTGTGCCTGCCCTTTCAGCCCCGAAAGGGAGACCGGTTGGAACTGCCCCGGCGGGAGAAGCTCACCGCGCTGGAGGAGGAACTGCCCTCCGCCGACCTGCTCATCTGCTTCGGCGGGGATGGGACCATTCTCCATGCCGCCCGGGATGCCACCCTCCATGACATTCCCATTTTGGGCGTGAACATGGGCAGCATGGGGTTTATGGCCGAGCTGGAGCGCAGCGAGCTGTCCATGCTGGCCTGTCTTCCCGGAGGGAATTTCTCCATTGAAGAGCGGATGATGCTGGACGTGAGGGTCCGGCGGGGGAACAAGGAGCTGCTGTCCGATCTGGCGCTGAATGACGCGGTGATCTCCAAGGGTTCCATGGCCAGGGTGGCGGAACTGGAGGTGCTGGCCGACGATATGGAAGTGGCCAGCGTCATGGGGGACGGAGTGATTGTGGCGACGCCCACCGGGTCTACCGCCTACTCCATGTCCGCCGGAGGCCCTATTGTGGAACCCACCTCCAAATGCCTGATCTTTACTCCGGTGTGCGCCCATCAGCTGGCCGCCCGGGCCATGGTGCTGGACGCGAACCGCCGGGTTACGGTCCGGGTGCCCAGGACCATGCGGAAATACCTGTTTTTATCGGTAGACGGCGGCAAGGCCGTCCGTCTGGGGGGCGGAGACCGGGTGGAGATTACCTGCGCCAGCCGCTTCACCCGCCTGGTTCGGCTGACCGGCCGCAGCTTTTATCAGATCATCAATCAGAAGTTGGGAGGGATCTCGCCGTGAAGAACGCCAGACAGGAGGAGATCGTCAGGATTATCCAATCCATGGAGATTGAGACGCAGGACCAGCTGCTGGAGGTGTTGCGCAGCCGGGGATTCTCCACCACCCAGGCCACCATTTCCCGGGACATCAAGGATTTGCGCATGGTCAAGGAGCTGACCGGGAACGGCGGCTATCGCTATGCCATGTCGGACCGCAAGACGTCCGCCGCCGCGGACACCCGGCTCCGGAATATTTTCAAGGAGGGGGTGGTTTCCGCCGAGGTGGCCCAGAACATTGTGGTGGTGCGCACCATGCCCGGTCTGGCCTCCGCGGCCTGCTCCGCCCTGGACGGAATGGAAATTGAGGGAATGGTGGGCAGTCTGGCGGGAGACGACACAGGCATTCTCATTATGCGGGACAGTGCCTATGCCCAGCAGTTTGTGGGGGAGATCCACAAGCTGCTGAAATAACCTGCGGATACATCGCACGGAAAGGAGGGGGAGTCCATGCTTTCCCTGCTTCATATTGAGAATATTGCCATCATTCAGTCGGCGGATATTCGGTTCGATCCGGGGTTTAATGTGCTCACCGGTGAGACCGGAGCGGGCAAATCCATTGTGATCGACGCCATCAGCGCCGTACTGGGGGAGCGCACCAGTCGGGAGCTGATCCGAACCGGCGCCAAGTCCGCGCTGGTCAGCGCCCAGTTTACCGGTTCGCTGCCCGCAGAGTGGCTGGCGGAAAACGGATTTGCCCCCTCGGAGGAGGAGCTTCTGCTCCAGCGGGAGATTCAGGGGGACGGGCGGAATGTCTGCCGGGTAAACGGACGCCCCCTGACAGTGGCTCAGCTGCGCCAGCTGGGGCGGCTGCTGCTGAATATTCACGGCCAGCACGACGGACAGCAGCTGCTGGACCCCGCCTGTCATTTGGGGTATCTGGACAGTTTTGGAAAGACTGGTCCGCTGCTGGCCGGCTATCAGGAGGCCTATCAGTCTGTTTCCCGCCTGCGCCGGCAGATTGCCGGGCTGGAGATGGATGAGGCGGAGCGCTCCCGCCGGGTGGATACGCTGGAGTACCAGATTCGGGAGCTGGAGCGGGCCGATCTGAAAGAGGGCGAGGACGAAGAGCTGACCCAGCGCAAAGAGCTGCTGCGCAGCGCGGGCAAACTGATGGACGCCCTTCAGCAGGCGCGGTTTGCCCTGTCCGGCGGCGAGGAACAGGAGGGCGCCTGCGATCTGATCGGACAGGCCGAGGGAGCTGTCCGGGGGGTGGCGCGCCTGTCTGAGCGGCTGGGAGAGCTGGGAGAACAGCTCACTGCCCTGCGGTGTGCCGCAGACGACGCGGCGGAGACGCTCCGGGACCTGGAGGAGGAGATGGACTTCTCTCCCCAGGAGCTGGACCGGCTGGAGAGCCGGCTGGACGTGATTTACCGCCTGAAGAAAAAGTACGGTCCGACCGTGGCCGACATGCTGGATTATCTGGAAAACAGCCGGGCGGAGCTGGAGCAGATTCGGGACGCCGACGACACCATTCAGCAGCTCCAAAAGGAGCTGGACTCGGCGCTGGTGCGGGCCGGAGAGCGGGGGAAAGCTCTTTCGGAGGCCCGGAAGGAGGCGTCGCAGGCGCTTCAGGCCCGCGTTCAGGAGGAGCTGCGCCAGCTGGACATGCCGAAGGTCCGGTTCCAGACGGAATTTGCCCTCAGTCCCGGCCAGGATGGGATGGATGAGACGGGGATGGACCAGGTTCAGTTCCTCATGTCGGCCAACTTGGGCGAGGCGCTGCGCCCCATCCAGAAGGTGGCGTCGGGAGGCGAGCTGGCCCGGATCATGCTGGCGCTGAAAAATGTGCTGGCTCAGGACGACGGGATTGACACGCTGGTCTTCGACGAAGTGGACACCGGCGTCTCCGGCCGGGCGGCCCAAAAGGTGGCCGAAAAGATGGCCGATGTGGCCCGGGGCAAACAGGTGCTGTGCGTCACCCATCTGCCCCAGATTGCCGCCATGGCGGATACCCACTTCTCCGTGGAGAAGGGGGAACGGGACGGCCGCACCTATACCCGGGTGGAGCGCCTGGACCGGCAGGGCCGGGAGGATGAGCTGGCCCGGCTTCTGGGTGGGTCCCAGATCACCGACACCCTGCGCCAGAGCGCGCGGGAGCTGCTGAATCAGGCGGAAGAGTATCGAAATAAGAGCGGACGGGGCGGCCTGTCCGCGGGAAATGATCGAGAGGAGAACTGAGCTATGGATTACGCCAAGGAAAGTCTGCGTCTGCACCGGGAGTGGAAGGGAAAAATTGAGGTCATTGCCCGCGCGCCCGCCCACGACAGGGAATCCCTGTCTCTGGCCTATACGCCCGGCGTGGCCCAGCCCTGTCTGGAAATTCAGAAGGACCCGGCCCAGAGCTATGAGCTGACCCGCCGGCACAATCTGGTGGCCGTCATCACCGACGGCACCGCGGTGCTGGGCCTGGGCGACATTGGTCCCGAGGCCGGCATGCCCGTGATGGAGGGCAAGTGCGTTTTGTTCAAGACCTTTGCCGATGTGGACGCCTTCCCCCTGTGTGTCAAGACCAAGGACGTGGACGAGTTTGTTCAAACCGTCTACAACATCTCCGGTTCCTTTGGGGGCATCAATCTGGAGGACATTGCCGCCCCCCGGTGCTTTGAGATCGAGCGCAAGCTGAAGGAGAAGTGCGACATCCCCGTCTTCCACGACGACCAGCACGGCACCGCCATCATCGCCCTGGCCGGCCTTACCAACGCCCTGAAGGTGGTGGGCAAGAAGAAGGAGGACGTGAAGGTGGTGTTCTCCGGGGCGGGCTCTGCCGCCATCTCCATCACCAAGCTGCTGCTGGCCGCCGGGTTCCGGGACGTTACCCTGTGCGACAAATTCGGCGCTTTGTATGAGGGCAACCCTGAGATGAACTGGGCCCAGCAGGAGATCGCCAAGGTGACCAACCGGGAGAAAAAGCAGGGCAAGCTGGCCGACCTGCTGGCAGGGGCCGACGTGTTCATCGGCGTGTCCGCCCCCAACCTGGTCACCCCCGATATGGTGCGGACCATGAACAAGGACGCCATCGTCTTCGCCTGCGCCAACCCCACCCCGGAAATTTTCCCCGACGACGCCAAGGCGGGGGGAGCCCGGGTGGTGGCCACCGGCCGCAGCGACTTCCCCAATCAGATCAATAATGTGCTGGCCTTCCCGGGCATCTTCCGGGGCGCCCTGGATGTGCGGGCCAGCGACATCAACGAGGAGATGAAGATGGCCGCCGCCCAGGCTTTGGCCGCCGTCATCCCCGAGGAGGAGCT
>CALWVX010000020.1 GCA_944385065.1 uncultured Oscillospiraceae bacterium
GCTGGCTAGGGCGTCGCTCCCCGCGCGGGGAGAGTGGATTGAGATAACCAGGTTACCCTGGACGGCTACAAGGTGGCCGGTGTCGCTCCCCTCGCGGGGAGCGTGGATTGAAATTGTATCAGGATGCACGTGGAGAATGAGGGAACAACGTCGCTCCCCTCGCGGGGAGCGTGGATTGAAATTGGAGAATGGCCACGCACTGAAAAGCGGAGGCCGGTCGCTCCCCTCGCGGGGAGCGTGGATTGAAATGTGGGATAGAGATTTTGAGGTCGTTCCGGTGATCGTCGCTCCCCTCGCGGGGAGCGTGGATTGAAATATGAAAAAAGTTTTTCTATTCATAATGTTTTATGGTCGCTCCCCTCGCGGGGAGCGTGGATTGAAATTTGATCGCTTTGCTCGTGGTGATATGTCTGTTCTGTCGCTCCCCTCGCGGGGAGCGTGGATTGAAATTCTTATGTCCCGGAAGCCTGGTATTGGTCGTGAGGTCGCTCCCCTCGCGGGGAGCGTGGATTGAAATATTGGAGATATTGTCCTTCAGGTCCTTTGTTTTGTCGCTCCCCTCGCGGGGAGCGTGGATTGAAATCCCTTGATTCAAAAGTAAGAGAGGGAAAATATGGGTCGCTCCCCTCGCGGGGAGCGTGGATTGAAATTGCTATTGGCCTTTTGATCGAAGCCAGACACTATGTCGCTCCCCTCGCGGGGAGCGTGGATTGAAATCTGACTGATTTCTTGTAGATCAGCAATCAGCTTCGTCGCTCCCCTCGCGGGGAGCGTGGATTGAAATTGGCGTATACAATTGTCAGTTAGATCAGGTCGCGGTCGCTCCCCTCGCGGGGAGCGTGGATTGAAATAAAAAGTCTTTTGTTGAGCATGGATTTGTGATCGGGTCGCTCCCCTCGCGGGGAGCGTGGATTGAAATCTGTTCGAGAACATGGCCGTGATCACGGCGAGCGTCGCTCCCCTCGCGGGGAGCGTGGATTGAAATCTGCCTTTTACCGCCTCCAGAATGGCAACTCCCGTCGCTCCCCTCGCGGGGAGCGTGGATTGAAATCTTCGGCAGATGGAGGCAATGGCAGACACCATTGTCGCTCCCCTCGCGGGGAGCGTGGATTGAAATAGGGAGGGGGATACGGCCAGGCAGATGGTCTTCTCGTCGCTCCCCTCGCGGTGGGGGATAACAATCGTCCCATAAAGCAGCGCTGTACAGTCAAACAGCCTGTACAGCGCTACTTTGTGGTTCGATTCGTCGATTTAAGTAGATTTTGATAACATTTTTCCTGCAATCTTTAAGATGGTGCAGGTACACGCAGGTCGTTGGCAGCTTCCATCTTGAACTTGTTCATGGCCTCGCGAGCGTTGGGCACGACCAGCTTGTTGCTGCTGTTGTTACTGGACATAACTGTGTCTCTCCTTTTCAATGTGTTGATTGGTTCGGTCGGATGGAACATCCATGCATAGCTTTACCCCAGTTGGAATGGATATGCGTCTTGAACCCTTCCTGTTTTTGTCAGCGCTTCATCGTTTTCCCTGATTCTGCGGCCTGTCCACACTCGTTTAACACCAATGCTGAATCGCGCGATTTCACTATAAACAACCGCCAGCCCGGTTTTAAAAAATCATTTCAATGCACGGATCCATTTTTCAGGACAGACGAGGCCCGCCTGCAAAACTGCAGGCGGGCCTCGTCTGGGAAAATAGAAGAGTAGCAATTATAAAAGAGAATTCGCCGTATCAAAAGTTCAGCATATTTTTCATCACGACCGTCTTGATCTGCGTCACGTCGTCGAAGCTGACACTGACGCCTTCCCGACCGATTCCGGAATGTTTGTATCCTCCAAATGCCATTTCTATGGTGCTGAAATAGCTGGATCCGTTAATCACGACCGCGCCGGACTGCAATTCGGCTGCGGCACGGGCCGCGCCGGCCATATCACGGGTGAAAATGCTGGAACCCAGCCCATAGGAGGAGGCGTTGGCAATCTCAATCGCCTCATCCAGATCCCCGACCCGAAGGATGGGGACAACCGGTCCGAAAATCTCCAGGTCCCTGGCCACGTCCATTTCCGGCGTAACTTCGGTCAGAACTGTGGGGGCGTAGTAGCTCCCCTCTCGGACGCCGCCCAGCAGCAGCTTTGCTCCCTGTGCAATGGTATGGTTGACCTGTTCTTCCACCTCTTTCGCTGCTTTTTCACTGACCAGGCAGGAAATCTGACTCTCCGGGTCCGCCGGATCGCCGCGCTTCAGAGCGGTCAGCCGCTGAAGAACTTTCTGCGTAAATTCCTCCGCCACTTCCTCCTGAATCAGATACCGTTTAGGCGAGCAGCACACCTGCCCGTTATTGGACATTCGGCCGGCCACCACCTGATCAGCCGCCAGCTCCAGGTCTGCATCTTTCAAAACAATAAACGCGTCATTTCCTCCCAGCTCCAGCGTGACGTGGGCCAGGTGGGAGGCTCCCGCCTTCGCCGTGGAAATTCCCACCGGCGTAGAGCCGGTCAGGGTAATGCCATGGACATCCTGGTGCTCACACAGCCAGGTTCCCACCGTGGAGCCGCTTCCGGTGATCATCTGGAGCACTCCGTCAGGCAGCCCTGCCTCCAGCATCAGTTTTCCCATTTTCAGCAGGGTCAGCGGCGCGTCTGACGAGGGCTTTACCACTACTGTGTTCCCTGCAATGATTGCGGGCGCCACCTTGACCGAAAACGACCAGCACGGAAAGTTGAATGGAATGACGCAGGCAATCACTCCCAGCGGCTCCCGCACAGTCATCAACACTGTCTTTTCATTCCCTGGCTCACAGCCCGCCGGAATCACAGTTCCATAAATGTGCCGCGCCTTTTCTGCAAAAGATAGGAATGTATCTCTGGCGCACTCCACCTCGCTCCGGGCGGCCAGAATCGGCTTACCCATCTCCGCCGTCAGCGTCTGGGCCAGCTCCTCTTTGTCCCGATCCAGCAGGGCCACAAATCGCTTGATTACCTCGCTGCGGTCCACGGTCGGAACCTTTCTCCACTGCCGCTGTGCTTCCACCGCGCCGGCCACCGCCAGATTCACGTCCTCCTGCGCTGCAGCAGGCACCGTGTCCAGCACAGCATTGCTGTAGGGATTTGTGACCGTAATGGTCGCTCCGCTGCTGGCCTGTTTCCACGCTCCGTTGATCAGCATTTCCATAATTTTGTTCCTCCGTCGGAATGATTACTGCTTTGCCAGCCTCTCTTGATTCTTCTTTTGACCTTCCTTGTCAAGCAGACTGACAATCACATAAATTACCACGGCAATTACGATGCGAGTCAGGTCCAGCAGGGGCAGGACCAAGATTTTGGTCAGACTCAGAGTGACCAGAATCAGCCCAACCACAGAACTGGCCACCGCGCCTTTGGCTGTACCCTTCTTCCAAAACAGTCCGCCAATGAAGGGAACCAGACAGCAGGCAGTCAAGAAAACGTAAGTGCTGCTCAACAGAGAGATAATGTTGTCAAACTGCAGTGACAAAACCAGTGCCAAAACAGCGACTACAATGGACAACACCGAGTCCATCCTCTTCAAAGTGTGGTCGGTCGCCTTGGGATTGATAATTCCCTGATAGAGGTTCTTCAGCATGACAGTGGAAAAGGCGACCATCATAGAGTCAATGGTAGACATAATGGCTGCGATGACAGCGGCAATGGCGATGGCCGCAACCAGGGAGGGCAGACTCTCCATAGCCACCACAAAGAAGACGCTGTTGTCGGTGACGCCATAGACCGCAGCTCCATACATCCCTACCAGGGCGGGCAGGAACGCCAGGCCAACGCATAAAATGGCAGAGATAATGTGGGCAATCAGAGAGGAACGAGCGCTCTTGGCGGCGTTGATGCGCTGCACAGTCTGCTGATCACACAGGGCAGCCAGCCAGACCGGCACCACTGTCAGAAGGATCGCCTGAATTCCGATATTGCCAAGATCCCAGCCGTCACTGGCGATTGTTCCGGCAGTCATGGCCTCGTTAATCGCAGTAATGCCGTCCTGAGAAATGATCACTCCCACCACGGCAAGCAGGGCAACAATGATCACCCCCACCTGCACGACGCTGGTAGCATAGGCGCCCCACAGGCCGGACAGCGAGGAATAGGCCAGCACTACCAGAGTGATTACCACTGCGCCCAATGTACCATTCAAATCAAATGCCTCGAACAGGGCGGAGCCGGCCATGATCTGTGCGGCAATGTTGCCGATATAGGAAAGGACCGTTGCTACGCTGAAGACCACTGAGGTCATTTTGTCGCCATACCGATCCTCCAGGAACTCTGCCAGGGAGATGAAACCCTTTTGGTAGACCACCTTATTCAGCAGAGCCGCAATTCCCAAATAGCCCAGACCGCAGCCAATGCCGTACCAAGCCCCGCTCAAACCTGTTGCAGCGGCGCTGCCGGCACCGCCGATGACAAAGCCGTTTCCGATCTGAGAGCCCACCGCACTGCCGATGATCATCAAAACACCTGCGTTGCGGCCTGCACTCACAAAGGACTCATACGTCGCGGAATACTTTCGACCCACCAGGCCGATCCCCACCATGCCGAGGAAGTAGATAGCCAAGACAACGACCAATACTGTTAGATTCATGTTTTCCCTCACTTTCTTTTACCTTGGTTGTTCGACCAGTATACACCTTCTGCAGAAAATCGAAGCAATTCAAGACAGGCAAACCATATCCCGCATTTAAACGGCAGTGAAGCCGCCATCAACCGCGATCGCCGCGCCAGTTATATAACTGCTGTCCGAAGACGCCAGAAACAGCACTGCCCGTGCGATCTCCTCCGGCTGACACATGCGTCCCACCGGGCCGGTCAGCCGACGGACTTTGGCTTCCACCTCCTCCGGAGGAAAGGCGGAGAAGTATTGTTTGAGCAGCGGAGTCTCGCAGGGACCGGGGCACACCGCATTGGCGCGCACGCCATATGTGGCATAGTCCGCAGCAATGGCACGGGTCAGTCCGATCACGCCTGTCTTGGAAGCACAATAGGCAGCGCAATACCGCAGGGCGATCATACCGGCCATGGAGGCGACGTTTACAATGCAGCCTTTGCTTTTTTTCAAATGGGGCAGCGCATATCTGCAGTTCAAAAATGTCCCTTGGAGGTTGATGGACATCACACGGTTCCACTCCTCAATTGGCTCATTCTCTAAGCAGTAATCATCCTTTTCGGTCACGCCGGCGTCATTCACCAGAACGTCCAATCCCCCAAAACATTCCACCGCAGCCTGAACTGTTCGCTCTACATCATCCGCCTTTGTCACATCCGTCCGCCGAAAGATCACCCGGCCTCCGGCAGCAGTCAGCTCTTCGGCCAAGGCTGTTCCCTCCGGTTCCGCCAGGTCCGCAATGAAAACCTGTGCTCCTTCCTGGACAAACAGGCGGACAATCGATTCTCCAATCCCCTTGGCTCCGCCTGTCACCAAGGCTGTTTTCTGCTTCAGACGCATCAACTGATCCTCCCCTCATTCAAAAACCTGAAACCCAGACGTACCGCATTTCTCTCCTGGCAGCAGTCTTGTCTTCTCTGCCGCCCCTCTTTTCTGACCTGTCCCGCCGGAAGTCTCACTCTTCTCCCAGCACCTCCTCCTGTGAGAGCGCATCCAAAAACAACATTGCGCTGATCAATTTTTCCGGCGTCAGCCTATAATTCACCACGCTCAGAGACCGCTGCGTCTCAAAAGCAAAGCTTACCGCCCTCTGAAGTTTGGCCGACACCGCTGTCCGAATACCCAGTTGGGACAACCTTACCGGCAGGCCCAGCCCTTTGCAGAAGCGATAGACCCTCTGAAACTCACCCCAGTCCTCCCGATCCAGGATCATCTGAACCAGGATGCAGAAGGCGACACACTCCCCGTGAAGTACCGGCCTGGTATCTTCCAGGACCGAAAGTGCAGAAGCCAATGCGTGAGCCACAGAACAGCCGTTGTTTTCCCATCCCACGCCGCTCAACAGGGTAATCGCCTCCACCACCTCTTCAAATGAGTCTGTCCTCAGGGTGTGCTGAGCCGCCAGATAGGCCCGCTCCCCGTGGGCCAACAGTGTATCATAGCAGGCTCTGGCCATCTGCCGGCCGCAAATTGTGGGGCAATATCCCGGCCGCACCGCGTTGACATGGTTGGTGCGCCACACGTTTCGGGCCTCGATATAGGTAGACAGAGCATCTGCTATGCCTGCCGCCAGCATCCGGGCCGGCCCCTGAATGAGATACTCTGTGTCGACCACCACATAGTCCGGCCTGCTGCACTGGACTCCATACAGCTCCTCGTGCCGGTCATTATATACCACCGACATGCCGCTGGCCGCAGCATTGGTGGCGGCGGAAGTGGGTGCTGCAATCAGAAATCTGTTCCCTCTGGCGGCAACCACGCGGGCGGTATCCAATGTTTTTCCTCCGCCAAACCCCACCACCACATCAGCCGGTTCCGACAGACTGTCCACAAGGTCTTCAACCCGGGCAATCTCTTTCTCGGAGCATTCCCGGCCAAACTTCTCAATGGTCACGGGGACCTCTGCCTCCCGGAACATCTGCCGGAATCGTCTCTCCGCGCTGTCATAAAAGGACGCTCCCATCAGTACGAAGGCCCCACTCCCCAGCTTCTTGACGATCTGGGGCAGAAGGCGGACAGCGCCGGGTCCCTGAATATAGTGTTCGATTCCGGCAAATCCCCGGATCTCTCCCGCCTTTTCCACCGGCACCGCAATCCCTCCTCTCTGAATGTCATCCGCAATCGGACCGTCTCTCTCCCATCCAGGCAGAAAAATCAGGAAAACGCAGCGGCGCAAAAGACGGAAAACGCCCGGTGGTTCTGATCAGCACATGGTTGCGCCGCCGTCCACCGCCATTACCTGGCCGGTGATCTCCTTGGCGTAGTCAGAGGCCAGAAAGGCCGCGGCCCACGCGATGTCCTGACAGGTCTGAGAGCGTCCCAGCGGCACTGCCTCCCGAACCTGTTGGTCGTAATCCGCCTCCCGCTGCTCCGCCGTATATCCATCCGGCAGCTTTCCCCCGGAAAATCCGGTGGAAACACCATCCAGAATGTTGTTCCACATATCAGTGCGCACATAACCGGGCGCGATGCTGTTGACTCGCACGCCGCAGGGGGCGGCAGTCTTTGCAGCGGCCTGCATCAGGCTGATGGTGGCCGCTTTGGACGCCGCGTATACTGTCAGTGTGCGGCTTCCGGTCCGCCCAGCTACTGAGGAGAGCACGATCATGTTTCCGTACTTTTTCTCCATCATGTGCCGAAGGCCCGCCTGAAGCACATGGAGGGTGCCCAGCAGATTGATGTTGATAATCCGATGGAACTCATCCTCCGAGATCTGGATGGTATCCGAGGACGAGGTCACACCGGCGGCATTTACAACGCAGTCCAGCGTTCCGCCGCCAAATTCCACGGCTTTCTGAACCAGAGCATCCACCTCGTCCCGGCTGACTACATTGCAGGGAACAAACAGCCCCCTGCGGCCTTTCGCCTCGATCTCCTGGACCGCCTGATTCCCATTGTCCGCATTGTAATCCCCGATCACTACGTCGGCCCCGCAGCCGGCAAAGGTGAGGGCAATCTCCTTTCCGATTCCCCGGCCTCCCCCGACCACCAGAACGGTCTTTCCGGAAAAATCAATGGTCATTTGCATCGTCTGTTCCTCCTTTTTAAGCCAATGTAAGCCAGATACAGTTCCGTTTTACCCCCGATTCGGAATATGAATGGCCCGATTCTCTGTTGCCAGCGCGGCCTCCCGCACCGACTCCGAAACAGTCGGGTGACCGTGAATCGTCTGAATCAGTTCATCGGCGGTGGCCTCCAACCGGATCGCCAGCGCACCCTCCTGAATCAAATCTGTGGCCCGGGGGCCGATGATGTGGACTCCCAGGATCTCTCCATACCGCTTCCCCGTAATGATCTTGACCAGTCCTTCTCCTCCGTTCAAAATCAGGGACTTGCCGTTCCCGATCAGGGGGAACCGGCCCACCTGATAATCCACCCCCTTGGCCTTGACCTGCTCTTCGGTCATTCCCACAGAAGAGGCCTCGGGAAACAGAAAGACGGACGTGGGATTGGTACTCTCATCGTAAAGTGCGGGCTGCCCCATGATAACCTCCGCGGCTACCTCCCCCATAGCGGAAGCGGTATGGGCCAGCTGAGCATGTCCGAATACACAGTCCCCAATGGCATATACGCCGGGAACGTTGGTCTCCATGCGCCGGTTCACCAAAATGCGGCCCCGGTCGTGGCGAACCCCGGCGGCCTCCAGGTTCAGGCCTGCGGTATTGGCCTGCCGTCCCACCGCCACCAATACTTTTTCCGCCTCAAAGATGGCCCTCTCGCCGCTCTTGGTCCTGCAAACCACTTTAGCTCCTACGGGGCTCTCCTCCACCGCCTGAACCGGGCACTCCAGATGAAACTCGATTCCCATTTTCTTCATGTGACGAACGCCAATCTCGGTCAGTTCCTGGTCCAGCATGGGCAGCAGATGATCCAGCGCCTCCACCACTGTAACCTTGGTTCCAAAAGCCCCGTATGCGCAGGCCAATTCCATGCCGATTACGCCGCCGCCGATCACTACCATAGAGCGGGGCAGCTTTTCCAGACTGAGCGCCCCGGTGGAGTCAAGACAATTGGGATTTTCCCACAACCCGGGAATCGGAGGCCGGGCGTTGACCGATCCGGTTGCCACAATCACGGCATCCGCCGTCAGCTCTTTTTGTCCACCGTCCGGCAGCGTGACCTTCAGTGTCTTCGCTCCGGTAAAAACGGCCTCCCCCGCCATATGCTCCACGTGGCTGCCGCGCAGCAGACTGGCCACGCCGGAGGTCAGGCGGCGGGTAATCTGATCCTTATGGCGCATCACCTGGGGAAAGTCCACCGTCAACCCGGTCACGTTCACGCCGATCTCGCTGCCCTGATTTCTGATCTGCTCCACCAGCTCCGCGCTGTGCAGCAGACATTTGGTGGGAATACAGCCGATATTTAAACAGGTTCCCCCCAGGAATTCCCGTTCCACTACAGTGACCTGCGCGCCCAGCTGGGCCGCCCGAATGGCGGCCACATACCCGCCCGGGCCGCCGCCAATCACCACAATATGTTTGGCAGACATCCGCTTCACCTCACATCAGCATCAGGGCGGGGCGCTCCAGGACCGATCTGAGCCGCTGCAGGAACTGAGCTGCCACCGCACCGTCCACCACCCGATGATCCGCTGTCAGCGAAAGTTTCATCATGGGGAGGACTGCTTGCTCGTCGCTGCGGATAACCAGAGTTTCCTGAATGGCGTTGACCCCCAGGATGGCCACCTCGGGCTGGTTGATAATGGGCGAAAAGCTCTCGATCCCAAACATTCCCAAATTGGTGATGGTAAATGTTCCGTTCCGCATGCTGTCCATGCTCAAGGTCCCGCTTCGGGCCGCCTCGCTCAGCTCTTTCAACTCAGAGGAAATCTGCGCCAGCCCCTTCTGATCCGCGTTTGGAATATTGGGGACCACCAGTCCCTCCTCCAGGGCCACGGCCACCCCCATGTTGACATAATGCTTAAGCAGAATGTCGTCTCCCTCCACCGACGAGTTGAGCAGCGGGAACTGCTTCAGAACCCGGGAGACAAAGAATACCAGCAGATCGGTATAGCTTACCTTCAGGCCGGCTTCCGCCAGCTGAGTCCGGCACTGCCCCATGGCGGTCATGTCCACGCTGGTGTCATAGGTGACAGTTGGGCTGGTCATGTGGGAATGGTACATGTTCTGGGCGATTGCCCGGCGCATGCCGTTCATCGGCTTGCGGGTCTCCCGCTCCCCGGCGGCCGACTCCGAATGTCCCTGATTTCTCTGCTCCAGATAGTTGGCCAGATCCGCAGCCATGATTCTCCCGTCTTTATGAATCTCCCGCAGATCCACATGGAGATCCGCCGCTGCTTTGGCGGCCAGGGGAGATGCCTTGGGACGGGCCTGCAGCTGTTCCTGATAGGCTCTGACATCCCGCTCCACAATACGGTTCTTTCCCTCGGCCGTCGGCACCAGCGCCAAGTCCACTCCCAGTTCCCGGGCCACCGCCCTCGCCCGGGGAGAAGCTATAATCCGGCCATCCCCCCGCGTCTTCTGCACCGGCTGGACTTCCTCCGAAGCGGGCGGCGTCCCCCGGACCGCCTCCTGCCCGGCGTCTGTCTGTCCGCTCTCTCCCAACATCTGGTCGATCTTTTCGTCCGCGCCGCCCAAAATGGCTACATGCTCCAAAATCGGCACCTCAGTGCCCGCCGGGACCAGGATTTTCTTCAAAATCCCGTCTTCCGGGGCCTCTGCCGTAGTGCTGAGTTTGTCTGTCTCCAGTTCAAAGACAGCCTCCCCTTTGGCCACGGCATCACCTTCCTGCTTCAGCCACTTTGTGATAACCCCGTTCTCCATGGTCATGCCGAGCTTCGGCATGGAAATAAAGGTTGCCATGTCAATCCTCCAAACTCCAATCAGGGCCGCGGCCAGTGGGCCGCTCCCGCTTTCTCGTCTGACCGCTTACAGCATCCCGCGCACCGCATTGACGATATCCTCCGCGTTGGGCAGATAATACTGCTCCTGCCGAGGGGCATATGGTGCCGGTGTGTTCAGGGCGCCGATGCGGGCCACAGGGGCGTCCAGCTCATCAAACAGCTCCTCGGCAATCATGGCGCTCAGCTCCCCACCGAAACCGCCCCGGCGGTTCTCCTCTGTGATGACCACCGCCCGGTGGGTCTTGGATACGGTCCGGGCAATCAGTTCCTGGTCCAGGGGGTACAGGCTCCGCAGGTCAATGATCTCCGCCTCGATTCCCTCCCGGGCCAGCGTCTCGGCCGCTTCCTGGGCGGTATAGACCTGCTTGGCATAGGTAATGATGGACACATCCCTGCCCTCCCGGTCCACACGCCCTTTTCCCAGGGGAATGGGATCGAAACTGGTGACCTCCCCCTTTTTCGCGTAGAGCTGCTTGTGTTCAAAGAAGATGACCGGGTTGTCGTCATCTATGGCGCTGAGCAGCAGCCCCAGGCTGTCCTGCGGATTGGAGGGATAGACCACCTTCAGTCCCGGGACATGGGTGACCCACGCCTCCAGCGATTGGCTGTGCTGGGCCGCTCCCCCCGATCCTATACCAGCCGCCATGCGTACCACAACGGGGACAGAAATATTGCCACCGAACATATACCGCATTTTGGCCGCCTGATTGACCAACGGATCCATGCACACAGTCAGGAAGTCGCACATCATGAGCTCCGCAATGGGCCGCAGTCCGGTGGCCGCTGCCCCCACTGCGGCGCCCACAAAGCCGGACTCAGAGATCGGCGTATCCCGCACCCGCTCCGGGCCAAACTCCTCCAGAAATCCCCGGGTCACTCCATAGGTGCCGCCCATGTCGGCCACGTCTTCCCCAAAAATCATGACGCGGGGATCCTGGCGCATCCGGATCTTCATCGCCTCACCCAGCGCCTCACTGCATGACATTCTGCTCATCTGTTCCGTCCCTCCTCCACAATATCCGTATAAACGTCCACAAGGGTATTCTCCACCGGCGCAAAGGGCTGGGACTCCGCATAGGAAATGGCGTCCGCGATCTCCTGGTCGATCTGAGCGTCAAACCCCCGGATCTCCTCCCTGGTTGCAATCCCATGCTCCACCATATAGCCAGCCAGCCGAGGGATGGGATCCTTCTTCATCCACTGGGCCACCTCTTCGGCGGGACGATAATAGGCCGGGTCGCCATTATAGTGTCCGAAGTGGCGATAGGTTTGGCACTCCACCAGCGACGGCCCCTCTCCCGCCCGGGCCCGCTCCACCGCCTCCATGGCGGCATCGTACACGGCAAACACGTCATTGCCGTCCACCGTGACGCCGGGAATGTCGTAGGCCGCGGCCCGCTGAGAGACGTTCTTGATCTTCTGATGCTTGCGCTGGGGGACGGAAATCCCGTAGAAGTTGTTCTCACAGACGAATACGACGGGCAGATTCCACACAGAGGCCAGATTCAAAGACTCATGAAATGTGCCTTGGTTGGTGGAGCCGTCTCCGAAAAAGCAGACGCACACCTGATCAGTCTTGCGCATCTGAATGGACAGGGCAACGCCCACACTGAGCGGCTGTCCCGCGCCGACGATACCGTTGGCGCCCACAATTCCCAGATCCAGGTTGGCAATGTGCATGGAGCCGCCCTTTCCCTTGCAGTACCCGCTTTCCCGTGCAAAAAGTTCCGCCATCATTTTCCTGGTGTCTCCGCCTTTTGCGATCACATGCCCGTGGCCGCGGTGGGTGCTGGTGATATAGTCATCCTTGTGCAGGCACTCACACACTGCGGTGGCTATTGCCTCTTCACCGGCGTATAAATGGCCAAATCCAAAAATTTTGGTTTCTGCATAGAGACGATTCACCTCCGTCTCAAAAACCCGTATCCTCCGCATGGTCAGATACATCCGTTTCAGCTGCTCCTTTTCGATCGCCATTCGGCACCCTCCTTACCATGTTTGATCCGCTCCAATTGTTTCGTCCGCTGCAATCTATCAATCAGTCCGCTTTAATCTGTTGTCACAATTTTGCGTTAAAGTAATTTGCGGGCTAATTATATCCTAAATTCTCATATTTCTCAATATTTTTTGTGGATATAAATCAAATTCTCTCAAAATAACAGAATATATCTTGTATTTTTGTTCAAAAATAGATTCTTTTTTGCTTTCTTTTTCTTTTTAAACTTCAAAAATCTCATTATTTGAGATTTTTTTCACTTGTCGCAGCAAATCTTTCGAAGTTCTTTCCTTTTTAGTCTCGCAATCATTTCGTTCTGTTCACTCAATAGGCAATGCCAAGTTGTTTTTCCGTTCAGATTTGGATAATTTCCCAGTTTTTTCTTGTTTATCTAGAGGAATGTGCTATACTATGTCTACCACCCCATTTTCACGAGAGGTCTGTAACGATGATCTATATTGAGACAAACAGCTTGGATCCCTGTTTCAATCTGGCATTTGAGGAGTACATCCTGACCCATAAAGTCACGGGAGACTGGCTGATCCTCTGGCAGAATCACAATACGGTGGTGGTGGGGCTGAACCAGAATCCGCTGGAAGAGATTGATCCGGACTTTGTCCGTACCCACCATGTCACAGTGGTACGCCGGATGACCGGCGGGGGCGCGGTCTACCACGATCTGGGCAATCTGAATTACTCCTTTATCACAGACGCCGGCCCCGAAGCCTCTCTCAGTCTCTCCCGCTTCACGCTTCCCGTGTGCCGCGCCTTAAACGCCATGGGGGTGCCGGCGGAAGTGTCCGGCCGCAACGATATTACCGTTCAGGGCCGCAAGGTCTCCGGCGTGGCACAGCGCATGGAGGGAAACCGGCTGCTTCACCACGGCACGCTTCTGTTTGACTCAGACCCGGCCATGGTGGCGGGCGCTCTCCGCGCGGACCCGCTGAAATTCCAGTCCAAAAGCACCAAGTCCGTGCGCGCCCGGATCGGAAATCTTCGGGAATTCCTGCCCCGGGACATGTCCCTGTCGGACTTTTGGGCCCGGATGCTGTCTGAACTGACTTCCGCCGGACTGGAGCGGCAAACCCTGTCTCAGTCTGAGCTGGACTGTGTTCAGGAGCTGGCAGACCGCAAATATCGCAGCTGGGATTGGACCTGGGGCCGCACCCCGCCCTATACCCGCCAAGCTCGCAGGCGCTGGCCAGGCGGCACCTTGGAGGTGCTGGTCCAGGTACAGGAGGGACATATCTCTCACATTGCCTTTCGAGGAGACTTTATGGCGCTCACCGACTGTACAGCCCTGGAAACCGTTCTTCAGGGGGTCCCCTTCCGTCCGGAGGCGGTGTCCGCGCACTTGGCCCAGCAGGAAATATCCCTGATGTTCGGCGCCATTACACAAGAGCAGATCATCAAAACCATATTTGAGTGAGGGATCATCAGATGACAAATAGATCGGAGCAGCCTCTGGACTACAAAGCTCTGATGCAGATCTGGGCGGAGTATATCTTCGAGGACAAAATGGACCCGCGGCTCGATCCCCATGTGGCGGAGAGCTGGCGCAGGTGTCGGGCTGCCGGGATTGATCCCATCAACGGCGGCCTCGGCACACGGGTGAGCGATGAGATTTTCCAGAGCATTCTGGCGGAAAACAACACGCTGATTGAGACCGCTCTTCCCATTATGCAGAGCGTATTCGAGATCATGAAGCAGTCCCACTCCACCCTGGTGCTGACCGACAGCGTGGGATATATTCTGGAGTCGATCGGGGACGAGCAGGCCCTGTGCGCAAACCAGCGCCTGTTCTTTGGAAAGGGGTGCCTATGGAGCAATCTCAGCGTTGGGACCAACGCCATCAGCGTGGCTCTGGACTACAACTCAGTCGTACAGCTGCTGGGACCGGAACACTACTGCAAAAGCCATCACTCCGGCATCTGCACCGCCTCCCCCATCCACAATCCGGACGGGGAAGTGATCGGCTGTCTCAATCTGAGCAGCAGAGAGACTGTCTCTCATCCCTACTCTCTCGGTCTTGTTCTGGCCGCAGTCCAGGGAATTGAAGGAAAACTGATTTTAAAACGCACAACTGAGCTGATGCGTTCCTTTCTGGAGCACTCCGAGGACAGCGTCTTCCTGCTGTCCAAAGACCGCCGCCCCATCTGGGCCAACAATCCGGCATACCGCCTGCTTCAAATCTCCGGCGGAGAATTGGCCGGGCTGGATTTTTGTCAGATCATCCCCGATCTGGACTGGGAGTCCCTGCTCAGCCGGCAGGACGGCCGCTATTCTTCTCATGACGTTCGGGTGATCGTCCACGGCATGTCCCGGCACTGCAGCATCACCATATATCCTCTGATGGATCTGGGGGCGGAAGTCTTTGCCGTCACTTTGAAGCCTCAGCAGAGCCTGATTGCCTCTGCCAACAAGCTGTCCGGCAACCGGGCCGTCTATACCTTTGATGACATCTTCACCCAGGATCCCGCCATGCTCCGCACCCTGGCTCTGGCGCAGAAATACGCCAGATACGACGGCAATATCCTCATCGAAGGGGAGAGCGGCACCGGAAAGGAGCTACTGGCCCAGGCCATCCACAACGCCAGCAGCCGGGCCGACTGTCCCTTCGTCGTGGTCAACTGTGCCTCCATTCCCCGGGATATGCTGATGGCTGATCTCTTCGGATATGAGGCGGGAGCATTCCCCGGCGTCACCACAGAGGGAAATCCCGGGCGTTTTGAACTGGCCGACCACGGCACCCTGTTTCTGGATGAAATCACAGAACTCCCCCTGGATTTCCAGGCCAAGCTGCTCCGCGCAGTGGAATCTCACCGCATCACCCGCATGGGCGGCAAAGCGGAAATTCAGCTGGACATCCGAATCATCGCCTCTACCAACCACAATCTGGAAAATGATGTGGCCAACCAGTCTTTCAGCCCCGAGCTGTTCTTCCGACTGAACATCCTCCGCCTGCACGTTCCCCCGCTCCGGGAGCGCAGCCAGGACATTATTTACTGTACCAACCGCTTCTTGGAGCGGTTGAACGCCCTCAACCCCAACACTCCCCACAGCTGCTCGCCGGAATTTCTGTCCGGTCTGCTGCGATACTCCTGGCCCGGCAACCTCCGGGAACTGCAAAACAGCATTGAACGCACATTTTATTCCAGTACGGAGCAGATCCTGGGAACCGAGAGCCTGAATTTCGTCTTTCTCCCCTCCTCCACCGCCAATCTGTCCGCCCCGCCCACTGCGCAGGACGCGGGCGAGGCAGGACGAATCCGGTCAACGCTGGCCATCTGCAACGGAAACGTGGAACTGGCTGCCAGCCGTCTCGGCATGAGCCGCGCCACCCTGTACCGCAGGCTGAAAAAATACCACATCAAGCCTCAGCGTGCCCCTTGACCCTCCGCTTTTGTATTTTGGTGTTTTAGCGAACTGTTGTAAAGAATTTTTGTGCCTCTGTTTACTGATTCTCCTTTTTCTCCAGTCATCTCCCACGGAATCTCTTCCTTTTTTGTTGTCTTTTTCCAGTGGCGACCTCCATTTTCTTCTTTTTTCAGAGTTTAAATCAGGATATGCGGCCGCAGCGCCAGGCCAGCGCTCTCTGGAACAGAAAAATTTTAAAAAAGCGTTGACAAGCCGACCGTGATATGATAATATCCGCTTGTAGTTAGTTATAGCTAACTTACGAGGAGTATTTCTCCTCCCTTTTATTCCTCTTAGGTTAGTATTAGCTAACTTACGTGCGTCAGGATAGGCGTCAGGAAAATCAGGCATACTTCCCTTGAAAGGAGAACGCAAGATCATGAATCGATTAGCAATCGTCTTTTGGAGCGGCACCGGGAACACCCAGACCATGGCCGACTGCATCGCCCAAGGGGCCAGAGACGCCGG
>CALWVX010000021.1 GCA_944385065.1 uncultured Oscillospiraceae bacterium
CGTCGGCCGCCTCCCCGGTGACTGTGACGGTCAACGGGGCCGAGGTCACCGCTTCCGCCTATGTAAACGACGACTGGCGTACCATGGTCTCCCCGGACATTGCCGATGATCTGGGCCTGACCAGCACCGTCTCGGAAAACAGCGTGACCTTCACAGACGGAAAGACCTCTCAGACCTACACCGTGGGAACCGCGGTGGAGGACACCGCCCCTGAGCTGGTGGACGGCATCCTCTATGTGCCCTTCGCGCCGCTGGCCCAGGCCTTCGGCTACAGCGTGAGCTGGGACGGGGCCGCCGGGGTGGCTGCCGCCACAGGGCTGACGACGCCCACCGCCGAGGCGATCACCAGCATTCAGGCTACCACCACCCCCAACTTCTATGGGCACAAGGTGGCCTCTGTGGCTGTGACCTATGCCGCGGGGACCGACCTGTCCGAAGTGTCTCTGGAGGACTACGCGGTGTATGACCGGGGATTCAACAACCCCGACTACGGCCAGCTGGAGCTGACCGACATCAGCGTATCCGGCAATGTGGTCACGCTGTACACCGACCTGGGCACCGATAAGGTCACCGACCGCAGCCGGGAGACCTACGGTACCCTGTGCACCAGCTCCAACTGGTATGTGGACTCCGAGGGTGTGATCCACTGCGACGACCCTGAAAACGGCGAGGAGGCCGGCGCCTGGACCGACGCGCTGGGCACCACCATTGAGCCCAACACCATCAACAAGGGCCTGCAGTGGCGGGAGAATATGGACCTGATCCTGTGTGTGGACGGCGCGTCTCTGGCGGACGGCATTGCCTCTACCGACGGAGCCGGCCAGATGCTGGAGGACACTGTCTGGCAGGAGACCATTCTGGGCGGCGGCCTGGATGAGGTGGTGCTGGAGATGGTGGATGTCGGCGAGCCCGCCCCCAACTACACCATGCTGGGCGATCAGGGTGAGGTTCCCGTCCATGTGATTTACCCCGAGGGGTACGACGCCGGCCGGGCCGAGCCCTATCCCGCCATTGTCTATCAGTGCGGCGGCGGCGTGTGCTATTGGGAAGTGACCGACGGCTCCGCCACCCCTGCCAACAATCTGGGCTGCAACGTGGTCTACGATGAGATGATGACCAAGTGGCATGAGCTGATGCCCGACGCCATCATCATGAGCGTCAATGTCCACTCCACTCCTATCGATGTCTCCGCCGCTGAGATTGCCGGCGTGCTGGACTATGCTATCGCCAACTGGAATGTGGATCAGGACGGCATCGTCATCGTGGGCAACTCCCAGGGTACCCTGATCAGCTCGGACGTGATTCGTCAGCGCCCCGACCTGATTGCCGGGTTTGTGGAGTGCAACGGCAACCTGGGCAGCATGGCCACCGCCGACCAGCTGGACGGCACCCTGGCCAACAGCAGCCTGGGCACCTGGACGGAGGAAGAGGTCCAGGCCATGATCGACAATGAGGTTGCCGTCTGGATGTTCAACGGCGAGACAGACGGCGACAACCCCGCCGCCCAGCAGGATGTGATCGAGATCGTCAAAGAGCTGTACCGCCAGGCCGGCAAGGACGAGATCTGGATTGACGAGCATGTGCGCGCCTCCGGTCTCCAGTCCTGGAAGTTCAAGGCCTGGGGCGAGACAGACCACTCTGTCACCAAAGTGGTGGCCTCCAACTATCTGGAGAACCCCTACACCGACGTGTGGGAGAACCAGGCGGAGCTGGCCGCGGGCGACAGCTATACCTACACGGGCCAGGAAGAGGGCTATGCCAACTATGACCTCACCCGGGACTATCAGTACACCGTCTACCCCGAGAGCGTGTCTGAGTGGGCCCGTATGGTGATCGGCTGAACGGGATTATATCCTCTTTTGAAAGCAGGGCCGCCCCGCATAAGCGGGGCGGCCCTGCCGCGTCCAGTCACAGTTTTGCCGCTCCGGTCCAGTCGGCCTCCTCTCTCAGGGGGAGTTCCCGGAAGATCCGGTCCACCGCCCCCTCGTAGGCGGGGGCGTCCTGGGCTTTTCTGATCTGTTTGAACAGCTTCTCTCCGCCGTCAAACAGCCGGGACAGATAGCGCCACAGCTCCTTCATGTGGAACACCGTGTTACGGGGGCTTCCGAAGTCGGCCAGATACCCCCGGTACAGCAGATCGTGGAAACGGCGCAGCTCCTCCCGGCCGGCAGGCGGACCGCCCTGAACTTTGCGGGCCAGGGCGGGGTCGGCCAGAAGTCCCTGGCCGATCATCAGGGAGCGGACCCCGGGCAGCTCCGCCTCCGCCCGGAAACAGTCCTCCGGCGAGACCAGCGCCCCGTTGTAGCACACCGGCGGCACGATGCGGGGCAGAGCCGTTAAAAAGGCCTCCCGCCGCACCGGGTGCCGATAGTAGTCCTCCCGGACCCGGGGGTGGACGATCAGCAGGGAGATGGGGCAGCGGTTGAAAATCTCCAGCAGCGGCCCGAATTCCGCCGGATCAGCCATTCCCATCCGGGTTTTGACCGACACCCGGATCCCGCCCAGATCAGAGGAGAATACTGCCTCCAGAAAGCGGTCCAGCGCCGCCGGATCGGCCAGCATCCCCGCCCCCTTCCCCTTGGCCACCACCGTGCCGGAGGGACAGCCCAGATTCAGATTCACCTCTTCATAGCCCATCTCCCCCAGAGCCCGGGCGGCCCAGAGGAAGTCCTCCGGGTTTCTGGTGAGCAGCTGGGGGACGGCGGTCAGCCCCCGGTTGGCCTCCGGGGAGACCTGCCGCAGTTCCCGGGGCGTGAACAGGTGGTCCCGGGTGGGGCTGAGAAAGGGCAGGTAGTACTTGTCCGCGCCGCCGAAAACCTGGACGTGCGCCTGGCGGTACCGGGCCCCGGTGATCCCCTCCAGGGGGGCGAAATAGAGCTCCATGGCGTTCTCCTCAGAAAAAGGCCGCGGTCCGGCAGACCGCGGCCCTGATTTGACAGACAGAGGCTGATTTACAGCAGACTGAGCGCCGCCTTGTCCCCCACCAGCACCACATCGGGGTGCATCTGGAGAATCGAGGCGGGTACCTGGGGGGTGACAGGGCCGGTAAAGGCCTTTTTCACGATCTCCGCCTTGTCCTTGCCGCTGACCGCCACCAGCACCTTCCGGGCCTGCATGATAGTCTGCACTCCCATGGTCATGGCCTGGCGGGGCACCTCGTCGGCGGAGGCGAAGAAGCGGGCGTTGGCCTGGATGGTGGACTGAGCCAGGTCGACCACATGGGTCTCCCGCTCAAAGACGTCGGAGGGCTCGTTAAAACCGATGTGGCCGTTGTGGCCCATGCCCAGCAGCTGCAGGTCGATGGGGCCCAGGTCGTGGATCACCTGATTATAGCGCCGGCACTCGGCCTCCGGGTCTTCGGCCAGCCCCTGGGGGACGTTGGTGTTGGCCGGGTCGATGTTCACATGGTCAAAGAGATTGGACTGCATGAAATAGCGATAGCTCTGGTCGTGCGTGGGGGCCAGGCCCACATATTCATCCAGATTGATGGACCGGACCTGGGAGAAATCCACGTCTCCCGCCCGGTACAGCTCCACCAGCCGCTGATAGGCGCCCACCGGGGTGGAGCCGGTGGCCAGTCCCAGCACACAGTCGGGCTTTATCATCACCTGAGCGGCCAACAGGTTAGCCACCTTTCGGCTCATGGCCTGATAGTCTTCCGTTACATAAATCCGCATGGCGCACACTCCTCATTGTTTCATGATGTTCGAGACCCGCGGGGGTGATTCTACTCAGATTGTAGCGGCCCCGCCGGGACTTTGTCAAGGCTTTGGGGGAATTATTTTCCCGGCCGGGGCCGGCTCGCTTTTGGGGGAAAGAAGGGAAGTTGCGGTTGTCTTTTCCCCGCGGTCTGGTATATAATGGGGACAGAATCCCGGCGATCTCTGGTCGCCGGGGCAATCAGACAACGGGAGGGACCCGCCGTGTCCGGAAAAGAGGAATTTATCGAGCTGTTTCAGACCCACATTACCCGGGAGGGGGCCGATAAGCTGCTGGACTATTTGGAAAACCGCAGCGACTTTTTCACCGCCCCTGCCTCCGCCCGATACCATGGAGCTTACGAGGGCGGGCTGTGTGAGCACAGCCTGAACGTCTACCACTGTCTGGCGGACTATCTCCAGCGGGAGCGGGTCCAGGAGCTGTACGGTCTGGAGTACAGCGACGAATCCGTGGCCATTGTGGCCCTGCTCCACGATGTGTGCAAGGTGGGCTGCTATAAAAAGGGGTTCCGCAATGTAAAAAATGACGCCACCGGCCAGTGGGAGCGGGTGCCCACCTACACCTTCGACGACCCGCTGCCCTATGGACACGGGGAGAAGAGTGTCTACATTGTCAACGGCTTTATCCGGCTGACCCGGGAGGAGGCCATGGCCATCCGCTGGCACATGGGCTTTTCGGGCACGGAGGACCCCCGCACAGTGGGGCAGGCCCTGCAGAAGTACCCGCTGGCCTTTGCCCTGGCCACCGCCGACATGGAGGCCAGCTACTTTTTGGAGGGGGAGGAGCGGGATTAGGTCCGAACCCAGTCCTCCACCCAGAAGGCAGTATAGGAATGGCTCAGCCGGTAACCCAGCTGCTCCGCCAGAGCCAGGGAGCGCCGGTCGTGGGCGTCCCACCCGGGAGACAGCCCCCGGTCCAGACACGCCAGAATAAGCCGGGCGCCGCAGGCCCGGGCCAGCCCCTGCCGGCGGAAGCGCGGGTCGGTGTCGATTTCGATCTCAATCCCGCCGTCACACACCGCGTACGAGGCGGCCCCGGCCACCGGTTCCCCGTTCCACAGCGCCGCCACACCCAACCCCCGCCGGGCGAAGTCCGCCCCGTCCTGAAAATTGCCGCACAGGTCCCGGGACCAGCTCCGGGCCATGAGGAGGGGGTAGAGCTCCTCCCCGATCCATGTCAGCCGCACCCCCTCCGGGAGCGCTTCCGACAGGGCCGCCAGCTTTTCCCGATCGAAGCTTTCCGGCTCCTCCCGGGTGGCATAGCGGGGAAAGGAGCGGGCCCGCTCCCCAAGCTCCCGCCGGATCAGCGCTTCCCAGTCCCCGGACAGCGGGATCAGAATAGGGGCTCTCTCCCGCCCCAGCAGCTCCCGGTCCGGCCGCCCCGCCAGGAAGCAGAAATCCCCGATCAGCGCCAAGGCGCTGTCCGGCCCGGCGCCTGATGTCAGTATCCGGCCCATATGTCCCTGAAGGCAGGCCCGGAGCATGGCCGGTTTCCAGCCCCGGAAGAGTGCCTCCGCACTTGCGCCGTATTCCATGTTGATTCACCTCTCAGACAGCGCCCGATGGGGTGCTGTCATTTTTTTCTTCATAACCGGGAACTTTTTCCCTACGATCTCGTCTATCCTGATCAGAAGGGATGATTCCCTTTCCAACTTTATCAATGATTCAGGAGGATAATCGAGATGAGACATCAAGTAACTGCCTCTTTGATGGCCTGCGCCCTGGCCCTGTCCATGGCCGTGCCCACACTGGCCGCTGACACCGCTGTCCCCACCGAGGGGGACCCCGCCGCCGCCGAAGAGCAGGCCGTGGCCCAGAGTGTGCTGTACTACGGCCAGGTGACCGCCATCCTGACGGATGAAACCGGCGCCGTCACCCAGCTGGCCCTGTCTTCCGACCGCTATGGGGAATATATCATGAATGTGTCGGCCGAAACCCTGTGGGTGGACGCGGGCAGACAGTCCGTGGCCGACAGCCGGGATCTGTCGGTGGGAGAGGGCCTGTATATCTACCACAGCCCTGTCTCCACCCGCTCCCTTCCCCCGCAGTCCGCGGCCTATGTGGTGATCCGCAACGTGCCGGAGGACAGCTCCGCCCCCCACTTCCACACGGTGGAGGAAGTGATCGCCCGGGAGGACGGCTCCGTGCAGATTCTGGTTGACGGCGGCGGCCTCTACATCTCCGCGGACGGGGAGACCGGCCTGTCCCATTATCAGTCCGATGACGCTTCCCAGCTGTCCGACCTCCAGGTCGGCGATCGGGTTCTGGCCTGGTACGACATTGTACTGACCAGCTACCCCGGACAGACCTATGCCCGGTATCTGATGTTCCTGCCGGAGGAAGGCTGGGAGGCTCCGACCTCTGATCCCGCCGAGCACTCCGATTCCCAGCTCCCCGAGGAGGTGGTCCAGCTCCCGCTGACGCTGGACGGTGAGGCATCCGCCCTGACGGGCCGCTATGAGAACGGTGTCGCCATGGTTCCGGTGGCCGCGGTGGCCCAGACCCTGGGTTTTGACGTCACCTACACCCGGAATGAGGACGGCAGCGCTCTGGTCACGGTGGAGAGCGACTCCTTCCAGGTCCAGCTGAACATCGGCCAGCGGCAGATCATCGGTGTCACCAAGATCCCTGGCGCCGTGGGGATGACCGCCCCCACCGATTACGGCGCCGCCCCCTATATTGTGGAGCCGGGCACCACCTGGGCCCCCGCCCAGCTGTTTGAGATGCTGGGCAAGACGGTGACCCTGGACGAGACCGGTCTGGCAATTCAGTAAGCATCTTGGCATAAAAAAGCCCCTGGGCGCGGCTTGAGCCGGCCCAGGGGGATTTCTTTTTATTGGGCGTCCTCAATCAGGCCGTAGTCCCCATCGTACCGGCGGTACACCACGGCGAAGGCGCCGCCCGACTCCTCGTCCCGGAACGCAAAGAAACTGTGCCCCAGCAGATTCATCTGCAGGATGGCCTCGTCCCGGGTCATGGGCTTCAGGGGGAAGGACTTGCTCCGGACGATGTGGTACTCGCCCTCCTCCGGCTCTTCGGGGGCGAAGGAGGACAGCTCTCCCACATCCAGGGAGCGCTCGAAGGCCCCCTGGCGCAGCCGCTTCTCCAGCCGGGTCTTGTTTTTCCGAATCTGCCGCTCCAGAGTGGTGACTGCGGCGTCAATGGAGGCGTGCATATCGGAGGTGCTCTCCGACACTCGGAAAATGGTGCCGCTGGAGCGGATGGTAATCTCCACCTTGTTGTTCCGCTCCTTTTCCACGCTGAATGTGATGGCCGCGGTGGCATCCTCCTTAAAGAAACGGTTCAGCTTGCCCACTTTCTTCTCCGCATACTTGTGGACGGAGTCTGGCAAGTTCACCTTTTTGTCCGTAAACACGAATTTCATATGATCCGCTCCTTTCGCCCGTGAGGGCCGGTGTACCGGCGGGGGGAAAAATTTTGCTCTCCCGGGGAGGAAAGATTCCTCCCGCCGTTATCTTAATTATACCACAGACGGCGAAAAAAGCTAGATGATTTTGTTAATATTTTCTAAATAAACCTGGGAGATGTGGAGAGCGGATGCCGCGCCGGCGAATTCTGTCTCCAATAGATAAAGCGGGGACTCCCTCCCGGAAGATGCTATTTCACCCGTTTTCCATTGATGAACACGGCCCACACCCGGCTGAGCAGATTGATGGGGTGGCCGCTCATGATCAGCAGGTCCGCGTCCTTTCCGGGGGTCAGGGAGCCCACCCGGTCGTCGATGCCGGCGATCTGGGCGGGGCGGATGGTGATGGCGGCCAGGGCGGCCTCCGGGGTCATGCCGCCCTTCACCGCCAGAGCGGCGCACAGGGGCAGATACTGGATAGGCACCTCCGGGTGGTCGGTGCAGATGGCGGTTTGGACTCCCTGGAGGGTGAGAAGGTTGGGCGTCTCGATGGTCATGTTGGCCAGCTCGGGCTTGGACCGATCCCCCAGAATGGGGCCTGTAACCACGGGCACCCCCTCCTGCTCCAGCAGGTCGGGGATCAGATGGGCCTCGGTGCCGTGGATGATGACGCACTTCAGACCGAATTCCTTGGCGATGCGCACCCCCGTGGCGATGTCGTCGGCCCGGTGGGCATGGATGTGGACGGGCAGCTCTCCCCGGACCACCGGCAGCAGGGCCTCCAGCCTGGCGTCGTAGTCGGGCTTGTCCGCCTCCTCATCCTCCCGGGCCTTGTCCAGCTTTTCCCCGTACTCCAGGGCCTTGCGCAGATTTTCCCGGATCAGGGCGGCGGTGGCCATGCGGGTGACAGGGGTTTCGTGGCGCTCGTTGTACACGCTTTTCGGGTTTTCCCCCAGGGCCATCTTCATGGCCGCCGGAGCCCGCAGCACCATTTCGTCCACCCATCGGCCGGCTGTCTTCAGGGCGGCCAGCTGGCCGGCGATGGGATTGGCCGAGCCGGGACCCGTGATGACGGTGGTCACCCCCGCCGCCCGGGCCTCTTCAAAGCAGCGGTCCAGAGGGTTGACCGCGTCCACGGCCCGCAGGTGGGGGGTGCAGGGGTCGGTGGACTCGTTGCCGTCGTCCCCTTCAAAACCCAGGGCGTCGCCAAACATGCCGAGATGGCAGTGGGCGTCGATCAGGCCGGGCAGGATATGGCCCTGGGCCGCGTCCAGGGTCTCCCCCTCCCAGTGATCGGGACACTCCTCCATGGGGCCCACCCGGGCGATTTTGTCCCCGGAGACGGCCACATAGCCGTTGGGGATGGTCAGGCCGTCCATGGTGTGGACGGTGCCGTTGATGATGAGCATGATGTTCTCCTCTCCAGGCGGGAAGCGACAGGCTTCCCGTTGACGGTACGCTGGTGCGGTGGTATGATGAGCATTGGCTCCACCAATATGCCGGAGAGCGGTTTCCCTCTCCTGGACGCCCCTTCGGGGCGTCTTTTTTTGCAGAAATCGGGCCGCCGCGGATGCGGCGGCCCGATGGATCTCTTATCTGCGGCCGCCGCCTCTGCGGTTGCCGCCCTTCTTCTCAATGTACCGCAGCTCGGACAGCTTGCTGTCCGACTGCTGCATGAACTGCTTGAGACGATCCTCAAAATCGGTGGGCTCTTTGGGAGCCTGACGGACAAAGCCGGCGGAGCGGGGCGCGGAGCCCGACTGGGGACGGCCGCCGCCGTGGCGCATCCCGCCGCCCTGGCGGGGAGGACGCTGCGGGGGCGGTTCCACCTGCTTGATGGACAGATTGATCCGGTTGGCCTGATCGATCCCGATAATCTTGACCTTGACCTCCTGCCCCTCGTGCAGGTGATCCGATACCTCGTTGACATAGGAATAGGCGATTTCCGAGATATGGACCAGTCCGCTTCTTCCCTCCGGCAGGGCCACGAAAGCCCCGAATTTTGTAATTCCCGTAACCTTCCCGTCTACGACGGTCCCAACTCCAAGCTCCATAAGCGACCGAAATATCCTCCTTGTAAATTTCCCCTGACAGGCGGCACACATCCGCCCGGTCTGAGCGTGAGTCAGGTCAGTTGGCCACGTCCACGTACAGCTCCTCCCCCTGCTTGACCAGGCCCCGGTCCCGGGCCACCTGTTCCAGCATCTCAGGGTCGTCGCTGTGCTCGATGGCGTCGGCCAGCGCCTGGTTTTCCAGCTGCTGATCGGCCACCTGCTGGGCCAGAGCGTCTCGCACCTCTTCCACGCCCTGAATCCGTCCCCGCAGGTCCAGCAGAGAGGTGGCCATATAGATCAGCAGGGCCAGCACCACCAGCTTGGTCAGGAATCCCGCGCGCTTGAACCGCATTGCCGCTCTCTCTCCCTTCCCGGCGGGAGCGGCGGAGAGCCGCCGCGTCCAACTGCCTTATATTACGCCTTATTCTATACCATTTCGTCCCGGAAAGGAAGATATTTTTTGCAAGTTTTTTGATTTTTTTCAGAAGAGACAGGGCCCAGACCACCGGGAACGTCAAAATTTTCCAAATCGACGAGGCCAGTCCGGCCGCCAGGTCTCCCAGCCGCCGCACCCAGGGGCTGACCGTCCAAAAGTACAGGGCTCCTCCGGCCAGGCAGAACAGGGCCCCATACAGCCGCACCCGCCCGCCCCAGGCCGACTGGGACCATGCAAACAGGGCGCCGGTGGCGCCCAGCCAGAACAGCAGATCCAGCGCGCCCCCCAGCAGGGGGAGGCGGAGGCGGACCCGGAAGATCCGCAGCAGATCATAGGACACCCCCATGGCTCCGCCCAGCAGCAGCGCCTGACACAGGGTCTGGGCCTGCCGGATCACCTCCGCACTCATCCGCCCCCCAGCAGCCGGGCCAGCAGCCCGCCCCGGCGGCCTCCCTCCGCCTCATAGATCAGCGCGTTGACCCGCCCTTCCACCTTCAGGTCGCCGCCGTCCAGAGACAGCTTTTCAATGTGCAGGCCCTCCCCCTGAATTTCCAGGCCGCCTTGGGCGGTTGTCAGGAGAATCGTGTTCTCGTCAAAGCTCTCCACCTCCTCCACCCCGGAGATCACCAGCTGCTCCCGTCCCTCCAGCAGCACCCGGTGATCCAGCTCCGGGCGGTCCCGATCCAGTTCATATGCCATATGGCGCCCCCCTTTCTTCTGCTCCATCTTATGGGCCGGCCCGTCCCGGTTATGCCCATTTTCCAGTCACAGGGAAAACAGGGTGGAAATTTCCGGGGAAATGCGGTACAATATAGGCAAAATAAACGACAGGAGGTCGAGACCATGAAACTGTCCTTTTTCGGCGCGGCCCACGCGGTCACCGGCAGCTGCCACTGCCTGGAGGTGGGGGGGAAGAAGATCCTCGTCGACTGCGGGCTTCAGCAGGGCCGGGACGAGCACGATGACAACGCCCTGGATTTTCCGCCGAGCTATATTGACTGTGTGGTGGTGACCCACGCCCATATCGACCACTCGGGCCGGCTTCCCCTGCTGGTGAAGGAGGGGTTCTCCGGCCCCATCTACGCCACCCGGCTCACGGCCCAGCTCCTGTCCATCATGCTCCGGGACTCGGCCCACATTCAGGAGAGCGACGCCCAGTGGCAGAATCAGAAGGGCAAGCGGGCGGGCCGCCCCGAGGTGGAGCCTCTGTACACCCTGGCCGACGCGGAAGCGGCGCTGCAGCAGATCCGGGCCCTGGAATACGACCGGATTTTTGAGCTGTGTCCCGGGGTGCGGGCCCGGTTCCAGGACGCGGGCCATCTGCTGGGCTCCTCTCTGGTGGAGATCTGGGCCGAGGAGGGAGGAGAGACGCGGAAGCTGGTCTTTTCCGGCGATCTGGGCAACGTGGACCAGCCCATTATCCGCAACCCGACCTTCCTGACCGAGGCCGACTATGTGGTGATGGAGTCCACCTACGGAGACCGGAACCACGAGCCCCCCGAGAGCTATACCGAGGCGCTGGCCCAGCTGATCGACCAGGTGTTTGCCCAGGGGGGGAACATTGTCATCCCCTCCTTTGCCGTGGGCCGCACCCAGGAGCTGCTCTATTTCCTCCGGGAAATCAAGGACAAGGGGATGGTTAAGAGCTATCCCGATTTCCTGGTCTGTGTGGACAGCCCCCTGGCCGCCGAAGCCACCCGGATCTACGCCGGCGACCTCCACGGCTATCTGGACGAGGAGGCCATCGCCGTTCTCCAGGGGGGCGACGATCTGTTTACCTTCCCAGGCCTGACCCTCACCCAGACCACGGAGGAGTCCAAGGCCCTGAATATGGACAAGACGCCCAAGATCA
Organism: uncultured Oscillospiraceae bacterium; assembly: GCA_944385065.1. Taxonomy (GTDB): domain Bacteria; phylum Bacillota; class Clostridia; order Oscillospirales; family Oscillospiraceae; genus Lawsonibacter. Next base: position 11,429 of record CALWVX010000021.1, read on the forward strand.
TTATTTCCGCCTCCGGCATGTGCGACGCCGGACGCATCCGCCACCATCTGAAGCATAACCTGTGGAGACCCGAGTGCGCGGTGGTCTTTGTGGGCTATCAGGCGGAGGGCTCTCTGGGCCGGCGGCTGCTGGACGGAGCCAAGACAGTGAAGCTGTTCGGCGAAGAGATTGCGGTCCAGGCCAGAATTGTCAATTTCAAGGGGCTCAGCTCCCACGCCGACCGGGATCACCTGCTGGACTGGGCGGACCATTTCCTGCCCCGGCCCAAACAGATCTTTGTGGTCCACGGGGACGCTCCGGTCACCGAGCTGTTTGCCGACGAGCTGGTCCGCCGGGGATTTTCCGCCCACGCCCCCCTGTATCAGGAGGTCTATGACCTGATGGAGGATCGTATGCTGGCCAAGGGAGTCGTGCTGGAGAGCAAGCGCACCTCCGGCGGAGCCTCCGCCCCCTCGCCCGCCTATCAGCGGCTCCAGGAGGTGTCCAGAGAGCTGGAAGCCCTGGTGGGGCGCAGCCGGGGCCGATCCAACAAGGACCTGGCCAGGCTGGCCGATCAGCTGCGGCAGGTCATGGAGAAGTGGGAATGAGCGTCTTTGCCCCCGTTCTGATCTGCCCTCGGCAAAGAAAAGGAGCAACAATATGAGATTTGACCGCAGAGAACTGAAAGCCCGGGCCCGCCGGGCCATGGGGGAGACCAATCCCCGCTTTTGGGTGGTCACCCTGGTCTATATCCTGCTGACCACCGGCGTACAGGTGCTGCTCTCCCTGGCCGCCTCCGCGCTGACCGGTCCGGTGGGGCTGGGCTCCTCCCTGATTTTCTTCAATATCCTGTTTCTGCTGTATTCCGTGGTGATTCAGTTCGGCTTTCAGCTGTGGTCCCTGTGGACCTGGAGGAGGATGAATCCGGGGCTGGGGGCCCTGACCCAGGGATTTTCCATCCCGGGCCGGGTCATTCTGATGGAGGTTTTCATCTTCCTGCGGGTGCTGGGCTGGTCCATGGTGCTGATCCTGGTCATGACGCTGTTCTTAATGCCTGTTGCCGCGGCCCTTTCTCCCGTGGTCTATTTGCTTTACACGGGCGTTATCTACGCGGTCATGATTGTGATCATGCTGCGGTATACCCTGGCCCCCTACCTCCTGGCCGACCGCCCCGACGACGGGGCTTCGGCGGCCATCCGCCGCAGCGTGGAGCTGATGCGGGGATGGAAGTGGGAGCTGTTCAAGCTGCTGCTGTCCTTCCTGGGCTGGCAGCTGATCAACTGGGTGCTGTCCACGGCGGTATTTATTTTCCTGTGCGCCCAGGCCGGGCTGTTCCAGATGTCCGTCGGCATGGACACGCTGCTGATCTACCAGTCGGTAAGCAACGGCCTGCCCAATCTGATTCTGTCCGCGCTGGTGACCCTGCCCCTGTCCCTGTGGCTCACCCCCTATCTGTCGGTGTCCCAGGCGGGATTTTACGACATGGTCCGCCAGTCCGCCTCCAGGCCCGACGCCTCGGAGATGCCCCCGCTGTAAAATCGGAGGAGCATCTGGAACGTTTGTTTGACAAGCCCCCTTCCATGTGGTATAATCAGAGCAACATCCGTCCGGTTGCGGAAAGGAGCTGTCCCCCATGGCCAACCTGACCCGGAAACAGCAGCAGATTTACGATTTTATTCTGGACTTCACCGGCCGGCACGGCTATCCCCCCTCGGTGCGGGAGATTGGGGCTGCGCTGGGGCTGAAATCCCCCTCCACCGTTCACTTTCATATGAAAGGGCTGGAGGAGGCCGGGGTGATTGTCAAGGCGGAGGGGAAAACCCGGGCCATCACGCTTCCGGGTGCTCCCGTGGGCCCGGTGGCGGAGGAAGAGGATCCCCACGCCAACCAGGTGCCTGTGGTGGGCAGTGTGGCCGCCGGCTCCCCCATCTTGGCTCAGGAGTGTATTGAGGATTACCTCACCTTCGATACCCAGGGCCTGTCCGGCGAGCACTTCGCCCTGCGGGTGCGGGGGGAGTCCATGCTGAACGCGGGGATCCTGCCCGGCGATCTGGTGGTGGTCCACCGGCAGCAGGAAGTGCACAACGGGGAGATCGTGGTGGCCCTGTTTGAGGATGAGGCCACCGTCAAAACGTATCAAAATCGGAACGGCCAGGTATGGCTGCTCCCCGAAAATCCGGACTATGAGCCCATCGACGGGTCCCAGGCCCAGATTATCGGCAAGGTGATCGCCGTGGTGCGGCGGTATTGAGGCATGAGAAAAGGAAAACGTCCCCGGTCCAGTAACACTGGACCGGGGACGTTTTTAAAATTGAAACATAATTCCGATCACTGCGGCTGCGGCAATATAACAGATGGGGTGAAGCTTCTTCAGGGGAGTCCACTGCATGGCCGAGAAAGCGGCGACCGCCAGAATCAGAGTGGGCCAGCGCACCGCCGGGAAGCTGTCCGGGGAGAGATTGTTGGAGGTGAAGAAGATGGAGGCGGCCACAGTCAGCCCGGCGGACACGATCAGAGCGGTGGAGGCGGGGCGCAGGCCGGAGAAAACGGCCTCCACATTCCGGTTGTTGCGGAACTTGTTCAGGAAACTGGCAATGATCAGGATAATGATGATGCCGGGGGTGATGACCCCCAGGGTGGCGGCCAGCGAACCGGGAATTCCCCCCGTCTCAAACCCCACATAGGTGGCCATGTTGATGCCCAGCGGGCCGGGGGTGGACTCAGACACGGCGATCATGGTGGTCAGCTGCTGGTTGGTGAACCAGCCGGTGGACTCTCCCATGTGCTGGAGAAAGGGGATCGTGGCCATTCCGCCGCCGATGGAGAACAGCCCCGTTTTAAAAAATTCAAAATACAGCCGGATCAGCAGAAAAGGGTCCATCAGCCGTTCCCCTCCTTTGTCCGGTTCCGGGAGCGAAACAGCAGCCACCCCACAATTCCGGCCAGCACCACCAGCACGGCGGGGTTGGAAAGGAAATTCAAGACTGTGCCGGCCGGTGTATTTTCAGGCAGACCAAGCAGTCCGGCCAGTTCTCCCAGAATCAGAACGCCCAGAAACACGCACAGGGAGGGGGCGTTTTTCAGGGTGGTTTTGCCCAGCTTCACCACGCTGGAGGCGATCAGGGCCACGACCACGGCGTTGATGCCAGCCAGAGCGTGGCGGACCACCGGCAGCTGGTCGAAGTTGGCCAGAAAGGCGGCGATCAGCGTGATGACCACAAAACTGGGGAACACCACCCCCAGAGCGGCCACAATCCCGCCGGGGATCTTCCGCAGATGGTGGCCGATGAACACCGAGGTATTGACGGCGATGATACCGGGGGTGCACTGCCCCAGGGCGTAGTAGTCGGTGACATCCTCCATGGTGACCCAGCCCTTTTTCTCCACCACGTCCCGCTGAAGAATGGGGAGCATGGCGTAGCCGCCGCCGAACGTCAGCCCGCCCACCTTGGCGAATGTCAGAAACAGATCCAGATAAAACTTCAAGGCAATCTCCTCCCTGCACACATTCTGGAACAGGCGGGCTTATACATTGAACCGGAACAGGATAATGTCCCCGTCCTGGACGACGTACTCCTTCCCCTCGGAGCGGATCAGTCCCTTTTCCCGAGCGGCGGCCATGGTGCCGCAGGCCATCAGGTCATCGTAGGAGACTACCTCCGCCCGGATAAAGCCCCGCTCAAAGTCGGAATGGATTTTGCCGGCGGCCTGGGGGGCCTTGGTGCCCCGGGTGATGGTCCAGGCCCGGCACTCGTCCTCACCGGAGGTGAGGAAGGAGATCAGGCCCAGCAGGGTGTAGCTGGCCTTCACCAGTCGGTCCAAGCCCGACTCGGGGACTCCCAGATCGTCCAGGAACATCTGCTTCTCCTCGGGCTCCAGCTGGGCGATCTCCTCCTCCAGCTTGGCGCACACGGGAATGACCTGGGCCCCCTGTTCCTGGGCCCGCTTCTCCACCTGCTGGTAATAGCCCACCTGGTGGGGGTGGGAGAAGCCGTCCTCATCCAGGTTGGCGGCGTAGATCACCGGCTTGAGGGAGAGCAGCTCAGAGGTGGCGATCAGGGCCGCGTCATCCTCGTCCACCCTGGGGAGGTAGGTGCGGGCCGACTGTCCGTCGTTGAGCCAGTCCCGCAGGCCGGAGAACACTTCCGCCTCATGGAGGAACTTTTTGTCCCCCTTGGCCGCTTTGTTGGCCTTCTCGATGCGCCGCTCCACCATCTCCAGATCGGCCATGACCAGCTCCAGGTCGATGGTGTCCATATCCCGGACCGGGTCGGTGGAGCCCTCCACATGGATCACATTGTCGTCGTCAAAGCAGCGGACCACATGGACGATGGCGTCGGTGGCCCGGATGTTGCCCAGAAATTTGTTGCCCAGACCCTCTCCCCTGGAGGCACCCTTTACCAGACCGGCGATGTCCACGAATTCAATCACGGCCGGGGTGGTTTTCTTGGGGTGGTATATTTCGCTGAGCTTGTCCAGCCTGTGGTCGGGCACCGCCACCATGCCCACATTGGGGTCAATGGTGCAGAAGGGGTAGTTGGCGCTCTCGGCGCCGGCATTGGTAATGGCGTTGAACAGGGTCGACTTGCCCACATTGGGCAGGCCCACGATTCC